>NZ_JBYTBB010000029.1:0-62101 GCF_058788755.1 Lysinibacillus sp. FW301-JW8 | reverse complement strand
ACGGAGATCACCTTCATTTGACTTAGGAGTGTTCACAAAGAGTCCCTTGACCATTTAGTTTTTCAACACTATGAAAAACGTGTCCTGGAAATAGGACATGTTTTTTAGCTTTCGCTAGACATATAAACTTCCTCAAATGGCTGGATAATGACAAAGCCTTCACCTGAAAATGCCATTTGAATGGATTCGCCGCTGCCTCGGCCGATAAATGTACGGAAGCTGATATCTGTTTTAAACTCAGGTGCTAAATTACCTGACCATGCTACTGTGGCATGAGGATCAGTATATACAGTCTCACCTGGACGTACTAACAGCGTTAAAGGTTCAAAATGAGTGGTAATGGCTACCTTCCCTGTTCCTTTTAGAGTTACATTAAACAATCCGCCTGACATGATACCAGCCATTTTACGCATTAAATGAATATCCCAATCAATACTTGGCTCAAACGCAAGCAAATCATTGCCATTGACGCAAATACTTTCATTTTTCAAATCAAAGATCGTAACCTTTTTTCCTTGATCAGCTAAATAAAGCCGCCCTGTACCTTTTGCCTTCATTAGCTGTGTACCTTCTCCTGTTAATGCCTTTTTAAACATTTTTCCTAATCCGTGCTCCAGCACTCGCTCTCGCTCAAACTTAATGTCGCCTATGTAAGAAATCATCGAGCCCATTTTCGACCAAACCTCTCCGTTTAAGTTGATCTCCAGTACACGCTCCGTTTCTAACTCAAAATAATCATTTTCATTATCATCCTGCTGCGTTTTATTGATGAACTCATGTAAAGAAAATTTCCCCATTTTTATCTCCTCCTTATTACCTTATATACGCTTTAGCTGAAGAAAAGATTCAAAATTTCAACAATAGCACAGACGTTGCTCCTGACTTTTACAGTAGCTATTTGCTTTTCGTTACAAAATTGCTCTTTTGGTAGCGAAATCACTTTATTTCCCATAATGTTATTGACATCAGACAACCTCTGTTATACATTAAACAGAGATTAATCTAGTGTTATATAACAACCGCTACAAAAAAAGACCATACAAGCGTCATGTGCGAAATGACACTTATATGGCCAAGATCTAGTACCTTCAAGTGCGAATTGAAAGTAACGTTTATTGTGTAGCGGAGACGTCTCCAACATTTTGTGCTGCTGCTTTTAAAGCTGTTCGTTTACGTACATCTGCACGTAGTGTTAACGAAATAATTAATGATGCTGCGATTAACCCAGCAAATACATAGAATACTGGAATGTAACTTCCATAAGCATTTTTAATTGTGCTTACCAATAACGGACCAAAAATACCGCCTAATGACCAAGTAGTTAATAAATAACCATGAATAACGCCTAGTTGCTTTGTACCAAATAAATCACTTGCAAATGCAGGTAAGTTCGAGAAGCCACCACCATAGCAACTAACAACTAAAAATATAAGTGCTTGGAAAAGGATCACGTTCGTCGTATGTGGTAACACAATAAATGTAATTAACTGTGCAGTAAAGAAAATAACAAAGACGTTCGAACGACCAATATAGTCAGACACAGCCGCCCAAATTAAACGACCACCACCGTTAAATAACCCCATAATACCTACCATTGCCGCAGCACCCGCAACTGATAGTCCCACAATTTCCTGGGCCATTGGAGATGCGACAGAAATCATCATAATCCCTGCTGTTACGTTTACTAAATGCATTGACCATAGCATCCAGAAATGCTTTGTTTTGACAGCTTCACGTGCTGACATAATTGCTAAATCTTTTTTCACTACCTCTTTGCCATTATTTACAGCAGCCTTCATGTTTGCTGGCATATAACCAGGTGCAGGAGGTGCAATATATGAAGCCCCTAAAATCATTAACGTGAAATAACTTGCCCCTAAAATAAAGTATGTTGTAGAAATTCCTACAGCCTCCATTAAGTTAGCTGCAACTGGCGCTGTAATTAGTGCTCCAGATCCAAATCCAAGTACAGCCATACCTGTAGCCAAGCCACGACGGTCTGGGAACCATTTTACTAATGTTGATACAGGTGCAATATAGCCAATTCCCATACCTAATCCACTAAGCACGCCATATGTTAACCAATACAATGTTACAGAATCCATTGAAATTGCTACACCAGCACCAGCTTGTCCTGCCCCAAATAGAACAGCTGCTACCATCGCAGATTTACGTGGTCCCAATTTTTCTACTAAGCTACCAAATAATGCGGCTGAAAAACCAGCAAGCCCCATCATAATTGTAAAGGCAACCGTTACCTTTGTTTCACTCCATCCCATCTCTGTGACAATTGGTAGCTTGTATACACTGTATGCATAAGCCCCACCGATTGAAAGGTGAATAGCGATTGCGGATAATGCAATTAACCATCTATTTTTATTCATAAATTCTCATTTCTCCCCTCTTTTGCTACCTGTGAAAATTCTATGAACGTCCATGTAAAACAATTTACCACTTAGAATTATTCAAATGCAAGATGTTTTTCTAAAAAATATTATTTCTCCAAAAAGTATTTTATTTTCTAGCTTACTATACCTCTACAAAAAATCCTACAGCCTCTAAGTGAAACTGCGTTTATTTAAGAAAAACTACAACATATTTTAGATAATAATATTTTTCTAATCTATTATCTACAAATCCTAAAATTATTTAAAGATAATTTTAATTGTGCATACTTTCACATTCCCATGATGTATATTAGCCTATTTTTGATTCAAATAATGACTACACTTCAACCAAATAACAACATTATTAAATTTTTATCATAGAGAAATATTAAGAATGAAAGAGAATTTTAAAACTAAAATAAACAATTTTTATCTACACAAAGTGAAAGGAAAAAAGAAAACTACATATCACTTTCACCTTTTACAGGTTTAATATCCAAATAAATGTAATACATGTTTTGCATATTCCATTTTGAATAATCTTTTCTTAAACATTTTTATTATTCAAATATATGTTTTTCTTTAGAAAACAGATGATGTTCCTCGCTCTTTCCTAGCCAAATGATGCTATAAAAGCTATAAGAAACCATTGTGTTTAAATATATCCGTAAATTTGTTATAGTACACAAATGAAAACAGTACTTTCCAACTAATATTGTATTACAACAAACTTTTTATTTATGTTAATTTATAATAGAATGAAATTCCTAGTTTGGTTCTCATGTGTACTCTTATCATTTTTTTCAAGGATTGATCGTTAATCTAAGATTCTTTGTCTTACAATTATCTTATTTAAAGAGGTGGAGAATTCATTAAAGGAGTATTCCTATTCCTTTCACATTCTTATGAAAAATATTTCTTTACGACTCAAAATGTTCATTTTTTCGTTCATAATTGTTATTTTTTCGATTGCCACAAGCGGAGCCATCATGATTCATAATCTTGGCGGTGCTTTCGAAAAAGAGTTTGGTGCACGAGCTATCGCTATTGCAAGAACTGTATCACAGCTTACAGATGTTCAAAATAATGTGGGCAAGCCTGCTGGTTTTGAAATTATTCAACCAATTGCAGAGCGCATTCGCTTAACAACTGATGTAGATTATATTGTGATTATTGATATGAATCGCATTCGTTACTCACACCCCTCAGAAAGTAAGCTAGGTACAGTCTTTGAGGGTGGAGACGAAATAGAGGCCTTTTCTCAGCATGAGTATATATCGAAGGCACGAGGTGTTCTAGGATATTCTATAAGAGCATTTGTACCTATTATGAATGAAGAAGGTACAAAGCAAGTTGGTGTTATTACAGTCGGATTACTTGCACCAAAATGGTATAACCTTGTAGATGAATATCAATTTGATATCCTCATGTCTCTTTTTTGGGGATTAATAATCGGCTTAGGCGGGTCCGTTTGGGTTGCCAATCATTTAAAACGGCAAACCTTTAATTTAGAGCCATACGAAATAGCCCGTTTAGTAGAAGAACGCTCTGGTATTATTCAAGCGATGGACATCGGCATTTTAGCAACTGATGAAAGCGGTAATGTGACCTTTATTAATCGTTTAGCAAGGCAATATACACATTTCTTCGGACATAAAATTTCTAGAAAGGCTTTGTTTAAAGGCACCTGGCTAGCAGAGGATACACTGCAACAGCATGAAGTATATAGACCTCTATTGATGTTTGAGCAAATGTACTTAGTACGCACCTTTCCTATTCGTATCATGGAACAAAATGCTGGCTACCTTATTATGCTGACCGACCGAAAAGAAGCGAATATGTTAGCTGAAGAATTAACGGGCATAAAAATACTCGTGGATTCATTACGTGCCCAGCAACACGAATATATGAATCGCTTACATAGTATTGCAGGATTAATACAATTGGAACGGGATGACGATGCCTTAAGCTTGATTATTGATGAAATAACAGATGAGGAAGAAATAATCCAAAGCTTGCATGATAAAATTCATGACTATTCCATTCAAGGATTATTACTTGGTAAATTCTCACGGGCGAAAGAACTTGGTGTGGAGCTGACAATTGATGAGGATTCAAAGCTCATTGATTTTATGAGTGGTTTTTCCAGTGGAGACATGGTGACTATTATAGGTAACTTATTGGACAATGCGATGGAGGCATGCTTTGAATGCGCTCATAAAGATGTTCATATTACCTTGATTGGTCATAAACATCATTTATTCATTGAAGTACAGGATAGTGGTAAGGGAATTACTGGTCTGCCAAATCGTATTTTCGATTATGGCTTTAGTACAAAGCAAAAGGATGGTCATGGTATTGGACTTGCCCTTGTGAAACAGATTGTGGAGTCAAACAATGGAATTATTCAAGTAGAATCAACCGTGAATGTTGGAACAATCATTACAATAGAAGTAGGGGTGACTGAAGAACAATGAGTAATCTTTCAGTGTTTATCGTAGAAGACGATCCAATGGTACTTGAAGTAAATAAAGGTTTTTTAAATAAATTGAATGGTTTTCAGCTCGTGGGTGAATCAGTCAATGGACGTGATGCCTATGACAAAATTATAAGAAAGAAACCAAATCTAATTTTACTAGATATGTTTTTACCAGATATGACAGGCATGGAATTATTCTTAAAGCTTCGTGCAGAGCGTGTCCCCTCGGATATTATTATGATTACTGCTGCAAGAGATGCACCTACAGTACAGGAGGCTCTTCGACTGGGAGCCATCGACTATCTCATTAAGCCATTTCGTTTTGAACGCTTTGAAAAAGCATTGCAGCAATATAAAAGCTCTACAAAAAAGTTACAAAGTTCACAGGCATTTAATCAAGAGGACATCGACAAATGGCTTGGAATACAGCATGAAACAATGGAGCTTCCCAAGGGACTAAACACAATAACAATGCAACAGATTCTTGATTATCTAATGACACACCGAGCAGCTATTACCTCAGAGCAGCTAGCTCAAAATGTCGGAATGGCCAGAGTAACCGTGCGTAAATATTTGGATTTCTTGGCTACTAAGGGTACTGTCTCAATTGAATTACAGTATGGGACTGTTGGTCGTCCAACGAAATACTATACCATTAAGTAGAATAAGGTTTAGTTCAATAACTAAATAACAAGAATCTGCCCTTTCCACGAGTATATTTCAGTCCCTGCTTAAGGCTGAAATATATTTTATCCCCTTTTATCAAGGAATAAGGCAGATTCTTTTTCTATTACAGATTTTTAATAAGCATTTACTTTTATCCATCGGGACATCTGTTTTGTAACAGTTTATTAAAATAATAAATTGTTATATACCATAAATACCAAAATGTCCATTAAAACCATAATATTGAGTATTTATTGAAATGATTTACAATGAAAATCGTTCACAACTTATAGAGATTAGGGGTGAATTTGTATGTGGAGTAATCGTTTTGCACGCAGTTTTGTTAGCGTTCTCATTTTTATAACAATTCTGTTAGTTTCATGTCAGGAAGACGTTTACCCTACCGACAATGAGCAATTAAGTCATGAGGAGCAAATCGTTATTCGATTTTCACATGTAGTTGGTGAAAACACACCAAAAGGAATGGCAGCGGTAAAATTTGCAGAGCTAATCAAAGAACGTAGTAATGGTCACGTCGAGATTCAAGTATTTCCAAACGGGGTTCTTTATAAAGATGGAGAAGAAATGAATGCCTTATTACGCGGTGATATTCAAATGATTGCGCCTGCTATTTCTAAAATTACAACGCTTGTACCAGAGTGGTCAGTTATGGATTTACCTTATGCATTTAAAAATGCAGATGAAGTGCATACATATGTCAACAGTGATGTTGGTCAATCGTTAATGACAAAGTTAAATGCCCATAATCTATTTTCCATGGGTGTTTGGGATAGTGGATTTAAGCAGCTTAGCAATAGTATTCGACCTATAGAAGCTGTTCAGGATTTGAATGGCTTGCGTATGAGGATTATGCCAAGTGATATATTAGCCGAACAATTTTCCATTGTTGGAGCCTATCCAAAACGCATTGACTTCAATACTGTTTTTCATCAACTGCAAAGAGGCAATGTCGATGGTCAGGAAAATACACTGACAAACATTACCAGCAAAAATCTACATTCACTACAAGACTACTTAACGATTAGTAACCATGGCTATCTTGGTTATTTACTGCTGATGAATCATGAATTTTGGAATTCCCTTCCTGAAGATGTGCAAACCCTGCTCATAGAAACACTAGAGGAAGTTCAAGAATGGGAATGGCAGCTTGCAGAAAATTTAACAGCAGAGCGACTTGAAGAAATGAAAGCATGTGATTGCATCAAAATTTACAATTTATCGGATGAAGAGAAGGAAGAATGGGAATCTGCATTTGAGCCTGTTTATCGCTATTATGCAGATAACTATGGGAAAAGATATATCCAAGCACTTCCTAAAAATCAATCACATCACTAGCATGGGTTAAAAAGGTTAACCTTTTAACTATAATCATAACATTTAGGGGGATATGTAATGAAAAAATGGCTTTTTATGTCACTTATGGCTGTGTTAGTTCTAGCACTTGCAGCTTGCAGCGGCGGAAAAAAAGAAACATCTGCTCCAGCAGCTGAGGGTGATGGTGGGTATACAAAGGATAAACCGCTTGTCATTAAATTTTCACATGTAACATCAATCGATAGTGTAAAAGGAAAAGCAGCTGATGCTTTTGCGAAATTAGTAGATGAAAAAACCGAAGGTAAAGTAAAAGTTGAAGTTTACCCTTCCTCTCAATTATACGGGGATAATGATGAACTAGATGCACTAGTTTCTGGGAATGTTCATATGATTGCTCCTTCTGTTACAAAAATGGTTAAAATCGACCCACGTTGGCAATATGTTGATATGCCTTATCTATTTGAAAACGAAGAGCATGCACGTAAATTCTTTACTTCTGACGTAGCAAAAACAATTCTTGAATCTAATCAATTAGCAGCAAATGATATTAAAGGTTTAGTATTCTGGGAAAATGGCTTTAAGCATTTCTCAAATAACAAGCATCCACTTGAAAAAGTAGAAGATTTTAAAGGCTTAAAGTTCCGTGCACAAGCAGGTAAAGTATTAGAAGCACAATTTAAAGCGTTAAATGCTGGCTCTGCAACAATTGCATTTGGTGAAACATACGCTGCCCTACAACAAGGAACAGTTGATGGACAAGAAAATACATTCAACAACTTTGATACACAAAAATATCAAGAGGTTCAAAAATATTTCTCAGTATCTGAACATGGTCGTCTTGACTATGCAATCTTTGTCAACAAGTCATTCTGGGATAAAATTCCCGCTGATTTATTAACAGCAGTGGAAGCATCTTTAGATGAAGCAACGAAGCTAGCTTGGGATTTAGCCGCAGATGAAAACGCAAAATCATTTGAGAATATCAAAAACTCTGGTATTGAAGTTCTTGAGTTAACGGCTGAGCAAAAAGAAGCTATTAAAGCAAAGCTTGAACCAGTATATGAAGAGTTTGGTGAAGTTATCACAGAAGAATTAATTAACGGTATTCGTGATCTAAAATAACATAACTTTGGGTTATTAAAAACCTTTCTATTCGGGGAATTAAATAGTTTAACGTAAGAATTCGCTCAATTCCATGGATAAGCTACAAGGTTCATAGGATAGATGAGCCTTGTAGGTAAACTGAATCAAATTTAGTAAATCACTTACATGAAATCTGTACGAACGGGTGCTAAGACGCTCACTACAAGCAGCAACATTACTATAGTGAGAGAGTCAGCACCCGTTTGTATTTAAATGATGAATAATCATCATTCCCTTTTCAAATTCACTTGAAGGAGGCAATTGAATGAAAGCCTTACATAAAATCTGGGGCTACTTAGAAGAAATCCTAGCTGGAATCTTTTTCGTAGCTGGTGTAGTTCTTATTTTTTATGGCGTAATTATGCGCTACATATTCAATGAACCACAGGCATGGGTAGAGGAATTAGCACGTTATTCAATTATTTGGGGTACATTTCTAGGATTTGGCTTAGCTCTGCGCCACAATCAACATATTCAAGTAGATATTTTATATGATAAATTAAAGCCTTCTATGAAACGTGTACTGGATATAGTGGCAACTGGATTAAGCATTGCCTTTTGTTTGATTTATACGTATTACGGCTTTGTTTTAGTAGAAAATCGTTATACATCAGGCATGGTATCACTTGATATTGGGATACCAATGTGGGTTGTATACTTAGTTTTACCAATTTCAGGCGTTTTATTTTTACTACGATTCGTAGAAAGATTAATCAATATTCTACGAGGAAAGGACGAAGAATATGCTAATCCTCTTACTTAGTTTCTTTTTATTACTATTCCTACGAGTACCAGTCGCGATTAGTTTAGCACTATCGACAATTCTTGTGTTCTTCCAAATTGATTTTAATATGAATATGATTCCTCAGCGTATTTTTACTGCACTGGATTCCTTCCCGATGATGGCAATTCCAGGCTTCGTCCTTGCAGGGGTATTAATGGCACGCGGTGGGATTTCAAAATATCTTATTGAAGCTTTACGTGCATGGATTGGTCATCTTCCAGGCGGTCTTGCTGTTGTAACAATTATCGCCTGTGCTATTTTCGCAGCGATTTCAGGCTCTTCACCTGCAACGGCAGCTGCGATCGGTTCTATCATGATTCCTGCGATGATTTCTGCAGGCTATAAAAAGCGCTATTCTATGGGTCTTGTTGCCGCTGGTGGTACATTAGGTATTTTAATTCCACCAAGTGTACCGTTAATCATTTATGGTATTACCTCAGAGCAATCTATTGGTGAGTTATTTATGGCTGGTGTTATTCCAGGACTAGCATTAACAGGAATATTAATTGTGGCAGCTATCGTTTATGCGAAACGCAATGGTTTTAAAGGAGATGAACCAGCTTCTTGGAATGAGCGTGGTCGTAAATCTTTGAAAGCAATTTGGGGTGCATTTTTACCATTCTTAATCTTAGGAACAATCTATTCAGGGGTTGTAACACCAACTGAATCAGCCGTTATTGCCGTTTTCTATGGTCTTATCGTATCCCTGTTCATTTACCGAGAGATGAAGCTAAAGGATTTCCGTGAGGTATTAGTAGAATCTGTTAATATTACAGCCATGATTTTCCTAATTATCGGTGCCGCTTCATTGTTTGGACTATATTTAACAAATGCACAAGTACCTCAGCAGGTTGGTGCATGGATTGCCGAAAGTGATATGAACAAATGGATATTCATGATAATTGTTAATATTCTATTCTTTGTTATGGGAATGTTCTTAGAGGCTGTATCCATTATTCTAATTACTTTACCAATTCTCTTACCGATTCTAGCACATTTCGATATTAACCTGATTCACTTTGCCATTATTATGACGATTAACATGGAGCTTGGTATGATTACACCGCCAGTTGGACTTAATCTCTTTGTCGTAAGTGGAATTGCTAAAGAAAAGCTTGGAGAAGTTGTCAAAGGGGTCATTCCTTTTATTGTTTTAATGATTATTTTCTTAGGATTAGTGGTTTTACTGCCACAATTATCACTTTGGTTACCAGAGCAAATGAAATAAGGGCATCTCTATGGAAGCATTTACAAAGAGATATTCGATTAAGGACCGCCAATTTTGGACAATCGTGATTAGCTTGGGAGGAGCTTCGGTGTTTGTATTCGCAGCAATGTATTCGGTACAACCCCTGCTCCCCTTCTTTACAGAGCAATTTCAAATTTCTGTTCCCACTGCAAGTCTGACCATGTCTGTAACAACTCTTTCCGTGATTATCGGGTTAATCGTTTTAGGATTTTTGTCTGATCGCTATGGCCGAGTACCATTTATCCTATTTTCCATCATTCTAACGATTGTCCCTTTTCTCTTAATGCCCTTAACAGATTCTTTTTCTATGATTATTCTTTTACGTTTTATCCAAGGCTTTGCGATTGCTGGTGTACCTGCAGCTGCACTTGCCTATATAAGTGAAGAAATTAATCAGCAATCAATGGGGTTTGCGACAGCACTTTATATTTCATGTAATGCTCTAGGTGGGACAATTGGACGCCTAATGATGGGTTATCTAACAGAATATAAATCTTGGGAGATTGCATTTTTCTCTTTAGCACTTTTGGGTGGTGTCATTTTCATTCTAGTGTGGCTTACCCTACCAAAATCAAGGAATTTTTCAGTTCACCAACGTACCATTCAAAAGGATTTACATGGTTTTTGGCTCCATTTAAAAAATCCAAATTTACTTATTCTTTTTGGGCTTGGGATCATATTGCAGCTATCTTTTACAGGGATGTGGTCATTTATCCCATACTATTTAGCTGAATCACCATTTTTATTATCATTGAAAACGATTTCCTTTATTTTTTTAGCATACGGCTTAGGAATCATTGGTTCGCCAATTGCTAATTCCCTTGCAGGTAAAGTCGGTATCAATAAAATTCGAACATTTGGGGTGCTTTTATTAGTATTTGGAATTTTATTAACGCTAAGTTCCTCTCTTACTATGATTGTTGTTGGGCTCTGTATTGCATGCTTAGGTTTTTTTACCGCTCATGCCTTAACCTCTGCAACAGTTAGTCGGACAGCTATCCATCAAAAGGGGCTTGCCTCAAGCTTATATCTCGTTTCTTATTATATTGGCGTTGCATCCGGAAGTACTTTGCTCAGCCCAATCTGGCTGCATTTTAAATGGCAGGGAATTGTTATGATTACCATACTTCTTCCTATACTATATATCGCTTTTTTAAATTACACATTACACAAAAAACTTCAAAGCTAAGCGAGCAAAAAAGATGCACTGAAACGATTCAAGCATCTTTTTAGCTCGCTTTTCTTTTAATAAAAGAAAAAGCTTTTATTTCTTTATAATAAACACATAGAAGAATACCTAAGAGAATCAATAAAGAGCCGTAGATCTGAATGATAGAAGGCAGTTGATGTAAAACAATGGCACTTAAAATCATAGCTATAGCTGGTTCAAAATTTAACAAAAGTGATGCATTTGTAGAACCAATGTCTTTCATTTTTCTATTCCACATTAAATTACTGATTCCATGAATAATTATGGCTGATACGACTAAAAGTACCCAATATGGAAATTCCACTTGCATATTCTTCTGCATAAATATAGATGTACCAAATGGCGTCAGCACAATTAATCCTATTAAATTTGTATAAAACGTAATGGCCTCAGCCGTAATTTTTAGACTAAGATGATTCACAATAATAAGGAACAGGGCGAAACTTAGCATTGTCACCAAGCTTAGTATCTCTCCTTTACCAATTGAAATGACAATCAATGCTCCCTTTGTAATAATCAGTGATACACCCATTAACGAAATAATAGCACCTATCCAAAAAATGCGGTTTCGATATTCTTTATAAATCATTTTATTAAGTAGTGACGTAACAATCGGTGCACAGGCTAATATAAGGGCAGCTGTAATGGGAGAAGTATGCTGAAGACTTGCATAAAAGCTATAGTGATTAATGGCAACACCCAAAATGCCTGCAATCATTAATAATATAAAATCATTACGTGTAAATGTTACATGGACAATTGCTTGCCAATGAATACACCCTAAAAAAAGAACAATGATCATTAGTCTGTAAATGGCTATTGCTATGGGCTCCCAATGCTCAATAAGGATAGAACCAATGATAAAATTACTTGCCCAAAAAAATACACAACTAAATAAAATCATGTATGTCGTTAATTGTTTCATTTGTTGCACCTTCCACATGATAATGTCAAAATACTTGCTTCAATGGAAAAAACCCGCTTCGCTTCCCGTGCAAAGTAGCGCAATCAAATGAAAGCGAAACGTAAGCACAGAATGTAAGCGGATTTTCATCTATATCAATTTCGCCTTGGCGTAATTGCGTCCGGATTTTGAATTGTGCCCGCACAATTCATTCCTTTGAAAATCCGTGACATCCGCTGGAGGCTTTATCTTCATTCAGTAGGTGTTTGGACACCCACTGAAAAAGAATCAACCGCATTCATCTCTCCAACTGTAGAGGTGAGAGTCTTCTGCTGAATGAAGATAAATTTGTATAAGGGGGGATAATTTGAATGGCAACTACACGATATGCAGTTCCAACATTTCTAGCGAATAAATTTCCCTTTAGACATCACAACTCGATCTAAAGGTCTTCTTGCAATGACCTCAGCACTTGATACCGCGTCAAAGAATACAAAGCTCGCTTCGTCTTTAACATTTGGCCAAACCATTTGACCATCTGTATCCAATGGCGTAATACCATTTGTAATATATCTCAATACTTGGCGAATGGAGCGCTCATCTAGTTTTCTAGTTATATCTGCAAAAGTAGTTGCTTTTTCCAACACATCTCCAGAACCATATGGACTCCATGAATCATAAAATCCATCACAACCAAAATGAACATCGACGCCATGTTCTGATAATAAATCAATTGGCGGCATAACACGATTGATATTAAATGGTACGGTTGACATGATTTTTACTTGTTGCTGTGCGAGTCGATCAGCAATAGTATGCTGCTCCATTACAGAAACATCTCCTAATGCGAAGGCATGGCTTATTGCTGTTCGCCCTTGGTAATTCGCCTCTTCGACAATATCAATCCATTTATCAATTGTATAATAGCCGACATGTCCTCCATCATGTAAATGAATATCAACATCAACATTAAATTCATGTGCAATATCCATTGTCTCGTAAAGAGAACGTTCAATGGTATTATCTATTCCTGCTGGATCAAGCCCGCCAATCATCGTAGCACCGTTACGTAATGCCTCACGCAGTAACTTCGGCACATCATCTCGTAATAAGCCGTGCTGTGGAAAGGCAATGACCTCTGCTGTCACAACATCTTTATAGTCATCTAAGGCTGCCAGTACACCTTCTAAATTTTTTAACCCTATATATGGATCAATATTGACATGTGTACGAATATGATTGGTACCATTGCTGATAATTTTTTCAATCATAGCAAGAGCACGCTGTTTTCCTGTAGCAGCTAAAATAGGCAGCTCTCTTGCTTCTTGCTCTAGCCGATCCTTTAGGTTTTTTGCTGGTACTACAGCTTTCCAAGGTAAGGAAAGATAGGTTTTATCTAAATGATTATGCATTTCCTTAAAAGCAGGTAAGAGTAATTTGCCCTTCATATCTGTAACCTGTTGTGAAGAATCAATGGGTTGTGCTGCTGATTTAATTTGTGAGATAAAACCATCGGTAATTTCAAGGTTAAAAAGCTCAACCTTTGTGCCAACTGTATCATTATCTTTTACATACTCTCCTGTTTCAAGTAGAACGTTTGTAAGCCATTGCTTCATCTGAATTCTCCTTTCAACTCTCCCACTTCCTGCTGGTGAATCAATTTGCCTTGTGAAATAACTGTAGAGATCGGGCATCTTCTAGCCACAACATGGGCTGAGCTCACGCCATCTACTAAAAGCATATTCGCAGCATCACCAACCTTCGGCCATACACGCTCACCCTTATCATTAAGAGGTGTTATACCGCCAGAGGCATATTTCCATGCACGACTTAAAGAGTATTCATCCATGAAACGAAATCTTTCTGCCATAATATTTAATTTTGTAATTGTGTTACCTGTACCATAAGGAGACCAATGATCTGTTAAGCTATCATGACCTACCGAAACGTTTACCCCATTGTCATATAAATAGGGAATTGGAATTGTAGAGCGATTAATAGCGACTGGCACTGTCGTTGTCACATCCATTTGTACAGAAGCCATCGCTTGTACTAGACTCTCTAGCTGTGGCTGTGGTAAATCAGCTAGTGCCATCGCATGACTGATTGTGACCTGTCCTTCTTTTTTGGCCTGTTTTGTCAAATCAATCAAGTTATAAAATTCAAATTCTCCCAATGTATTTGGTGTATGAATATGAATATCGATACCAGCGTTATAGTCTTGTGCAATTTGCATTGTTGTTTGTAGTGATCTTTCAATATTTCGATCAACGATGGATGGATCAACGCCCCCAACGAGCGTTGCCCCCATTGCCATCGCCTCACGGATTAGTCCTTCCACATTGGAGCGTAGTAAGCCATGTTGTGGAAAAGCCACAATATCATAGGTGATCTGATCTTGATATTTTTCTAAAACTTGTTTCGTAATTTCAATGTGCTTTGTCCCAATTTGTGGATCAACATTACAATGGGAACGAATATGTGTATGTCCCTGTGAAATGAGCCACTTGACCATTTCTTCTGCTCGATAGGCAGCTGTTGGCAATTGTTTGGGTAATAGCGCTCTTTCTTCTTCAATACGCGTTAATATACCTTTTGTAATCGGTCTTGGTGCCTGCCATTCTCCACCAAAATAAGTTTTATCGATATGAATATGCATTTCCCGGAATGAAGGAACCAGTAGTTGCTTTTGAGCATCTAAAACCTCTACATCTCCATCAACCACTATATTCTTATCCACTTGTTGGACATGTCCATCGTCAATTAGGACATCATAAATAGCTGTACGAGTTCCGACAATATGTTCGTTTTCGTACTCATAAGCTTCTTCTAGTCTCACATTTTTCAGCAGTAGTTTACGCATAGTTTCCTCCCTAATTGGTATTTTTATCGATCACCAAGTTTGATTATTCTACAATTTCAACGCCACTAATCATTGTGTAGTTAGATGCATCTAACCAGAAACCTTTCACAGCATTGCTGTAGACTGCCAAATGCTCATAGTTTCGAACTGGAATATACACAGCATCTTCTAACTCCATTTGCATTGCTTTTTTGTAGATTTCATTACGAGTAGCTTGATCTGATTCAGAGCGTCCTTCTTCAATCAGCTTATCTATTTCAGGATTACCGTAATAGAAATGATTTCCTGGTGCGCCCATAGAAGCTGAATGGAACAGATTGTACTGGTTATAATCAGCGTCACCAGTAGCATTGCCCCAGCCGCTAATAAATAATTGATGCTGTTCTTTCGTGATTTCTGAGATAAATGCACCATACTCCATAACTTGAATATCTACATCTAAGCCAATGCCCTTTAATTGAGATTGCACAACCTCTGCCATATTAATTCGTTCTTTACGATCACTTGTTAGTAATTTGATTTTCGTTCCTTCTTTAATTCCGGCCTCTTTTAAAAGCTGTTTTGCTTTGACAACATCATAATCATACGCCTTCGTTTCACTTGAATAGCCAATCACCTTTGGACTCATCGCTGAATTCGCAAGTGTCCCTACATTATCATAAATACCGCTAATAATTGCTTCACGGTCAACTGCATAGCTTATTGCTTGACGTACTTTAACATCAGATAATAATGCGTCTTTCACATTGAAACCGATGAATTCTACTGCAAGCCCTTCTGCACGGAAAAGATTCATTGACGGTGAATTTTCAATGCGATTAATTTCTGTTACTGGTACTTGCTCAGCAATATGGGCTTCTCCACTTTCAATCATTGCTAAGCGAGTAGAATCCTCTGGTACAACTTTAAATGTTACTTTATCTACTTTCGGTACATTACCCCAATAGTCTTTATTTGCGTTTAATGTAATTTCTTGTCCAGATTTCCAAGATTCAAATACAAATGGACCTGTCCCTACTGGATGTGTTGCCAACTTATCAGCCGATTCAGCAATGGCTTTCGGGCTTATCATACTGCCTTCTTGACTCGCTAAAATAGATAGAAGCGGTGCATACGGTTCTTTTAATTTCAACGTTACAACATACTCATCATCTACCACTACTTCGTTAATCATTGATAATTTATCACGCTGTGGAGATCCAGTTGCAGGATCTAAAATTCGATCGAATGTAGCTTTTACAGCCTCTGCATTAAAATCTGCTCCATCATGGAATTTAATGCCTTCATTCAATTTGAATGTCCAAGTAGCATCATCTTTTTGCTCCCACTCTTTTGCAAGTAATGGAGTAATTTTGCGATCTCTATCAAAAGCAACAAGTGTTTCATATACCTTGCCATGAATAATATTCGCTGAAGGAATATCTGTAATAAAGTGAGGATCAAGGCTTGTCGCATCTGATGCCCGTAAAATAACCAATTCTCCTCCTACACTTTTTGCTCCCTCTTTGGAACCCTCTGCACTTTTATTACTAGCAGTTGAGCATGCCTGCAAAACTAGAACAGTAATTAGTGTCATGAATAAAAGCAGCTTCATTTTCTTCATAAACATTTCCTCCTTGTGTGATTTGATACTTACATTTCGAATTATAAAGAAATAAAATTCACTTGTTTTTTAAAATTTTTACGTGTTTTTTAAATTTTCTGACTAATAGCCACTAAAATATTTACATTCTTTACGCTTTTCACTAAATTGAAATCACATCAAATAGAAAAGGAGCATTCGGTATGGAAAAAATAACTACTACTATCGATCATTCTGTTTTAGTGAATGCACGCAAGGCATCTAGAAAAAAGAATCTTGTTTCATTCCTAAATAAAATCAAAAAAAATAAAGCAGCTGTCGCAGGAGGCATTATCATTCTTCTATATATATTGATGTTTCTCATCGGGCCAATTATAGCCCCTTATGATCCCTTCGACGTACAGTTAGATCAAAAATTACAGGGACCGAGTTTAGACCATCTAATGGGTACCGATGACAAAGGACGAGATATTTTAAGTCGTATATTATATGGCTCGCGTTTATCTATCGGTGTTGGTATTTCAGCTGTGTTGTTTGGCGGGACAATTGGAACACTCTTAGGGCTCATCTCTGGCTACTATGGAAAATGGGTTGATTCTATTATTAGTCGTATGTTAGATATCATGCTAGCCTTTCCAGGTATCTTACTAGCTCTAGCTATTGTCAGTGCATTAGGACCAAGCCTTATTAATGTAACAATTGCAGTTGGCTTTTTCTCTATTCCGATGTTTGCACGTATCGTACGCGGATCGACAATGGAAGTGAAAAAATTGGAATATATTGATGCGGTCAAAACTCTTGGAGCCAATGATATGACCATATTAATCAAGCATATTTTTCCGAATATTTTATCACCAATTATTGTTCAAGCATCTATGCGCTTAGCGACTGCTATTCTATCGGCAGCAGGGCTATCATTCTTAGGATTGGGTGCACAGCCACCATCTCCTGAATGGGGTGCTATGCTGTCAAATGGTCGAGATTTCCTGTTTACTGCTCCTTATATGGCGTTATTCCCAGGTATTATGATTTCTATACTTGTACTAGGATTTAACCTATTTGGAGATGGATTACGCGATGCTTTAGACCCTAGAATGAAAAATTAAAGGAGAGAAAACACATGACATTATTTATCTTAAAACGACTTGCTCAAATTATTCCTGTGACGCTCGGTGTAACGCTTGTTGTTTTCCTAATTATGCAGATGATTCCTGGCGACCCAGCGATAATTTTAGCAGGCGAAGGCGCTTCACAAGAAACTGTTGCAGAATTACGTGAAAATTTAGGGCTCAATAAGCCTTTAGCTGTTCAATATACAGATTACATTAAAAATCTGCTACAAGGTGATATGGGTAACTCATTAAAAAATAACCAACCTGTATTTGAAGAAATTACTGCTCGTTTACCTATCACAATTGAGCTAGCCTTTTATAGTATTTTAATCACAATTGTTCTAGGGCTTATTGCCGGCATCATATCTGCAATTCGTCCCTATTCATTTATGGATGTTGGATTAATGGTCGTTGCATTATTAGGGATTTCCCTACCAAGTTTTTGGTTAGGTATTTTATTAATGTATGTTTTCTCGGTGCAGTTACACTGGCTTCCTGTGGCAGGTTGGGATAGTGCCAAACATATAATTCTGCCTGCTGTCACACTTGGTGCTGGTGGTGCTGCCATTGTTGCCCGTATGACGCGCTCTAGTATGCTGGAGGTTGTAAACCAAGACTATATTCGTACTGCTAAAGCGAAAGGTTTAAAGGGTTACATTATCATTTTAAAGCACGCATTACGCAATGCCTTGATTCCAGTTATTACAGTTGTAGGCTTACAGTTTGGTAGTTTACTTGGAGGAACAGTTTTAGTAGAATCTGTTTTTGCTGTTAATGGATTAGGACGAATGATTGTAGATGCTATTCGTACACGCGATATACCAGTCGTTCAGGGTGGCGTTCTTGTCGCCTCATTAATATTCGTTTTCATTAATCTTTTCGTAGACATTTTGTACCGATTCTTTAATAAGCGAATGGATTTAAACTAGGGAGGGAAAACAGATGAAACAAGAAACAGTGTTGGAAGTAAAAAACTTACAAACTTATTTTTATTCGAGTGAGGGAGTCGCCAAAGCAGTTGACGGTGTATCATTTACACTTCAAAAAGGGGAAACGTTAGGCATTGTTGGGGAATCAGGCTGTGGAAAATCAATGACTTCCCTATCATTACTTCGTTTAGTACCTTCACCCCCTGGTAAAATTATCAATGGTGAAATTCTCTTAAATAATACAGATATCTTGAAATTATCAGATGAAGAATTACGCAAAATACGGGGCAATAAAATATCAATGATTTTCCAAGAGCCGATGACAAGCTTAAACCCTGTGTTATCTGTTGGGGAGCAAATTGCTGAATCCATTCGTTTGCACCAAGGATTATCACGTAAGGAAGCATGGCAAAAGGCTGTAGATATGATTCGCCTTGTAGGGATTCCTGCACCTGAAAAAAGAGCGAAACAAGAGCCTTATCAGCTAAGTGGCGGAATGCGTCAACGCATTATGATTGCGATGGCACTAGCCTGTACACCAGACGTGTTAATCGCTGATGAACCGACGACTGCTCTAGATGTTACCATTCAGGCTCAAATAATTGATATTATTCAAAATCTGCAAAAACAATTAGGGATGAGTATAATCTTCATTACCCATGACCTTGGTGTTGTAGCAGAAATATGCGATAAAATTGCCGTTATGTATGCGGGGCAGGTTGTAGAGGAAGGTACAACAGAAAGTCTTTTTGAAAAACCGTTACACCCTTATACAAATGGATTAATTCAATCATTACCAAAGCTATATGAAGATCAAGAAGAATTATCTACTATTCATGGTACCGTTCCAAGTCCATATAATTACCCAACTGGCTGTCGTTATGCAGAACGCTGTCCATTTGCTTCAGATGTATGCCGTGAAAAACAGCCTGAGCTCCTTACTGTCGAACTGGAGAAAAAAGTACGATGCTGGATGTACAGCAAAGAGTGGCAAGGAGAAACACTTATGAAGGAGATGACAGTATGACGACAAAGCAGCAACCACTATTAGAAGTAAATAATTTAAAACAGCATTTTTTCTTAAAAAAAGAAAAGCTCTTTGGTCCACAGCAGGTTGTTAAAGCTGTGGATGGCGTTTCCTTCGATATTATGCCTGGTGAAACGCTCAGCATTGTTGGAGAATCTGGTTGTGGAAAATCAACGACAGGTCGTTCAATTTTAAGATTGGATGAGCCTACCGCTGGAGAAGTATTATTATTTGGCAAAAATTTAGTGAATATGAACAAAAAAGAGCTTCGAGCTGCGCGCAAGGACATACAAATTATTTTCCAAGATCCCTATGCATCTCTCAACCCACGACGAACGATTCGTAAAATGTTGATGGAGGCCATGTCTATTCAAAAAATAGTACCGCCTGAGCAGCAAGAGGCACGCATGATTGAGTTAATGTCGCTTGTGGGATTACGTCCTGAGTACTTAGAGCGCTATCCGCACGAATTTTCAGGTGGACAGCGTCAGCGTATTGGTATTGCGAGAGCCCTTGCTGTCAATCCTAAAATTATTATTTGTGATGAATCGGTTTCTGCCTTAGACGTTTCCATTCAAGCACAGATTTTAAACTTACTGAAGCAACTACAAAGAGATTTAGATTTAACCTTTTTATTTATCTCTCATGATTTAAGTGTCGTTCGCCATATTTCAGACCGAATCATGGTCATGTATCTTGGAAAGGTTGTAGAAATCGCTGATAAGCATTCACTTTTCACACAGCCACATCATCCTTATACAAAAGCACTATTTTCATCGATTCCAGTGATCGATAAGCACCATCGCAAGGAGCGCATTATTTTGAAGGGAGATCTGCCTTCCCCACTTAATCCTCCTACTGGCTGTAGCTTTCACACACGTTGCCCATTCGCAACAGATAAATGTAAAGCAGAAGTTCCAGCATTACGAGAAATTTCTGCAACGCATAAGGTAGCTTGCCATTTTGCAGAAAATTTAGTTTAATGTAACTTACACTTATAAAATAAATGGAGAGGTCGTTATGTTACAACTAGAAACCTTCAACATATATATTCTCCTATGTGTAATTGCTCCAATTATTGGAGCTTTTCTGCTTACGTTTATTTTTATTTTTGAAAAACAAATCGACAGCCTTGAGGAAGAAAAAAGGCATTTAGAGCTTGAGCAGGATTTACAAAGAGCCAATATTCTGCAATTAAATCAGCAAATACAGCCGCATTTCTTTTTTAATGCTTTAAATTCATTACTGAGCCTAGCCCGCATCAATCGGAAGGAAGATTTGGTTGCGGGCATTGAGGCCTTAGCAACGTTTTTTAAATTTAAATACAATAATCACGAGGTTTTAATCGCTTTAAAAAACGAGGTGCAATTTGTCGATAGCTATTTAAATATTCAACAACTACGCTTTGGGCATCGTTTAACGATTCACAAGTATGTTGATGAAGCAGCCCTATCCGTGCAAATACCTCCATTTATTCTCCAGACCATTATTGAAAATGCGTATAAACATGGCTTTGAAAAACATATAGGACCTGCGAAGCTATCCATTTTTATCAAAAAAATGGACAAGTTTTTATTAATAGAAATTAAAAATACACAGCCATCGGAAAAAATAGAAACTGTTGTTGAACAGGTAGAAGATGAATTGCAGCAAGGCTACGGTCTTGAAAATATTAAAAAACGACTTGAACTTATTTATGGACTCGAAAATATTTTATTCTCGATTCAAAATAATGAACAGTTTTACACTGTTACGATCCATGTTCCCGCTTAGGCTTTCTACAAATTTGAATGTGAAAGGAGAATCTCACCATGAATATATTAATCGCAGATGATGAGCCGTTAGAGCTTGAGCAAATGATTTATTTATTAAAACCGCATTTCCCTAATTGGACATTCCATACTGCTCAGGATGCCTCACAAGCTCTGCAATTAGCTAAAAAGCACCGTATGACTATCGCCTTTTTGGATATTCAAATGCCTGGGAAAGATGGAATCACTCTGAGCAAGGAACTAAAAGAACTTTATGAAGTAGATATTATTATGGTAACAGCTTATCAGACCTTCGAATATGCCCAACGAGCATTACGTATCGGGGTTAAGGATTATCTTACAAAGCCTGTCATCGCTAGTGAATTAGATGCTATTGTGGAAAAATATAAAGTATGGAGCTCTAACCACGATGCCATTCAAAGCGCTCTTTCTTATATTCATGAAAATTATCATGAAAAACTTGGTTTAAATATTATTGCTGAAAAGATTCATTTGAATCCAAGCTATTTAAGCCGCAAATTTTTGGAGGAGCAATCCATCGGCATTAATGAGTATATTAATAATTATCGGTTAGAGATGGCTGTCAAGAAAATAAATGAGAATCTAGACGCGAGTATGTCTGCAATTGCTGAGAGCTGTGGATTCAATAGTCAGCACTATTTTAGTGTAGCTTTTAAGAAAAAATATAATCAATCACCTCGTCAATATAGAACCTCTAAAATGAGTAAAGGGTATTGATTGTATGTTAAAGAAATATTCATTGCTCGTACCGTTCGCAAGTTTAAGCACAGCAGCAGGGGTCATTATTCTGTTAGCTAGATGGATTAATGGAAACTTATTATTGTCCTCTCCTTCTGCCCTTATTTCCTATGGTTTTATGGCGGGCATTTGTTACACACTAGCAACAGCCATATCATTTATCGTGCTTGGTTCATTTTTAAAGAGAAGCGGCTTTACACAAAGCCAAAACAAACAAAGCTTTTTGATTCTGAAAATGCAGGAAAAATTAAGTGGAATTAATTTAAAATTCATCCGATTATTCTATCTAATAACAGGCATCGAAATTTGGCTTATACAATTAATAAGCGTTAGTGTACTATCAACTATTATGTTAAATATACCAGTCCCGATAACACTGACACTGTTTTTGATTGGCATGTTATTATTGGATCGATTACTTTCAATAAAAGGGATATTATGGATGGATATTCTATTTATCATCATGCTTTTTTCGCTTCTTATTTTTATCCCCATCTTTTATTTTGTACAAAATGGTGCCAGTACTGTATATGAAGGGATTCGATTATATCATCCATATTTGTTTTATTTTAAAAACAGTGAAATCTTATTGTTCTATGTTGTATTACAATTAGCGATTTTAGGACAAGTATTGTTTGATAAATCAACATGGTATCTAATTGCCTTTATTAAACCTAAAAAAATACGGCGGAGTTTATTTTCTGCAGGCGTTATTTTAGCTCTACTAACACTATCATTTACCGCTATCTTAATGATCGCCCTATACGGTGGCTCCTATGGACAGTTTCAAATTTTAGTCCTTACATTTTTATATGAGGTACAGCCGGGTTTCCTTACATTTGCCTTTTTTGTCTTTACACTTTTAGCTATTGTGACTACCCTACTTGTTGAAATGCGAGCAACGAAACGCTTCTTTTCCGCAAAAAAACCCTATTATTACTATTTGATAGGTCTTATACTAATCTTGCTTACCTTGTTTTTATCTATTGATATGACAATTTTAGGTGTTATTTACACCTTTGCCTTTCTTCATATCACGATGTTGCCCTTTATCATTATTCTTTTATTTACAAACAGAACGATTCATAAGCATAGTTGGTTTGCACTATTTCTTTCTATAGTCATTGGTATCGGTATTGGATTATACTTTAACTTTTTATATGGTCTAGCCGTTAGCTTTATGATCTCTTGTATAGCCCAATTCTTGCTTCAAACTGAAAATATGGATAGTAGAAACATATGAGCTCGATTCCAATCGAGCTCAATACTAGCTCATCTTCTATTTTGCTTATGGCATACTACTTTAAATATACATAAGGAATATAAATAATAATAAAAGCATTACAATGGAAGAAATAATTGATACATAATGTCTTTTCTCTTCGCGGCCATAGTAATACTCAATCATAGTAGAAATTATTATTACTACTGCTAACGATATACTTAGAGCGATTGTATACAAAAACCATTGTTTTATTGTAAATACCAAAATAAAAATTGCATTCAGAAATTTCACGATATATGTGGAGCGCTGATGACCTGAGCTTACGTATTTTGGCTCCTTTGGAATATTAAACTTCCTTCGCAAAAGTTTATCAACTAACCACCCGATAAAGATAATAACAACTATAAAGGTAATTAAATCCGAACTATTAATATTGAATTCACTTCTCTGTACAAAATTCTTATAAGCAGATGCTAGGTTTTCATCCTTCACTTTATAAGATATGTTTGTCTGTTGATCAGTGAAAACTAATTCGATATCGTTTAAGCACATCTTCAGCTTTATGATTTGCCCATTATCAAACTCAACCCATATATCACTCTTCGCAAAAGTGATAAAATTATTATCCTTCAGTGTAACGGTAGCCTGCTGTAATATTTGTTTCAGCATATCTCTTGCTGATTCTTCTTTAAACACTTGCTGTCCTATAATCCAACCAGTTCTTCCGGCTTTAAAGGAATCTTCATCCCAATTTTGTGCCATAGTAAACTGTTTAATGGCTTCCTGTTGTGCTAATTCAACTATCGTAGCATGTTTTGTAGTTTCCACTTGTCCCCAAGGACCCATAACGAATAACAATAGTAGTGTCACCACAACTGCCCCAAAAGTTATCGTTGGATATTGCCGATTTCTTCTTTTTTTGTGCTTAACATGCTGTAAAATACGCTTTTGTAATGGTTGTGAAAACCGTGGCACTTCACCAAGCTCTTTATCCAATTTGTCCTTAAAGGATGTCATCTCCTAACACCTCCCAATCATTTTTATCTAGTTTTTCTTGTAGCATTTGTCTCGCTCTACGTAATCTAGTTTTTACTGTGTTTTCAGTTAATGCTAGGATATCTGCTATCTCTCGTATTTTTAATTCTTGATAATAGTAAAGAATTAGTACTTCCCTATAAGGTAATGAAAGTTCAAACAAAGCTGTTGCCAAAATCCGACGATCATCCTTCTCTACTAATTCTTTTTCAGGTGTTCGCCTACTCACGCCAATATGTAATTTTTCTAATAATATATGTCGCTTATTTTTCCAGCTTCGTAAATGGTCATGACTTTTATGTACAGTTATTTTTACTAAATATGTTTTCAATGAGGATCGTTGTTCAAAGCGCTCCTGTTGACGATAATAGGCGAAAAATACATCCTGAACGATTTCCTCCGCTATAGCCCAGTCCTTCACGTAAAGATAAGCCACTCGTAGGCAATATTCACCATGCTCATCCATAATTGCTGCTAAATGCTCACTCAAGCAAACACCTCCTAATCCCAGTCACACTATAGTCGTAATAACATCTTTATTAGTTTCAATATAATAGAAAAAAGTGCCCTACTATGTAACATTAAAGATAAGTAATTGTACATGATGATTTATTTCATAATTACTTTTTTATAATGTTGCACATATTATGAAAATGTACATTACTAATTTTAATTTGGTAGTGTACATGATGGAACAAAGAGAGAAAGAGTACAATAAGCAACGTAATCTGCTAAAACGTAAAAACCAAATTTACAAGTTATACAAACGACAAGTGTTGACGTAGTGCTTTCTATGCTACAATTTACTATAAGTGAGGAAGGAAGGTATCTTATGAAAATATCCGTTTATGTTGCAAGTGCATTTAGCAAGGATCATAAAGGCGGAAATAAAGCAGGAGTGGTATTTATTGAGAATACATTGACCACTACTCAAAAAATGGCAATAGCCAAACAACTGGGCTATGCTGAAACCGCATTTATATCAGAATCTAAAATTGCTGATTATAAATTTGAGTATTTTACACCAAAAGAAGAAGTTGATTTATGTGGTCATGCCACAATTGGCTCTTTCGCGATACTGATGCATTTAAATAAACTTTTCAGGAATCGCTATACGATTGAAACGAACAGCGGTGTTCTTACTATTACCATAAAAGATGACATCATATTCATGGAACAAAATAAACCGATATTCTATGATGTTGTATCTCCAAACGAGTTCATCGACTGTTTTGACATTAAAGCTATAGACAATAAATACCCAATTCAAATTGTCTCTACGGGCTTAAAAGATATTTTAATTCCTATAAAAAGCGAAACACGATTACATGAACTGCAACCTAATTTTGAAAAAATTAAAGAAATCAGCAAGTATTATAATGTTGTCGGGATGCATCTATATACTTTTAATGACAATCGAATTATATGCAGAAATTTTGCTCCACTATACGACATCAATGAAGAAGCAGCGACTGGAACTTCAAACGGTGCATTAGCTTGCTACCTTTATGAACAGCAATACTTGCAAAAAGAAGTCTATGTATTTGAACAAGGTTATTCTTTACACTCGCCTTCCGAAATATTAGTTAAATTAGCAACCAATAGCAAGAATAAAATAGAAAAAGTTTATGTTGGCGGCAAAGGCTATTACTGTGAAACTAAGTGTTTAAATGTAGATATTGAGTGAAAATAAAAAAACACCGAATAAAAAGGTTGAGAAAATAATTTCTCAACCTAGGTACTAACCTTTTTAAAGTTAGAACCTTATCCTTTTCTAACTCTACTGTAGATTTGAAATAAAGTTGCGATGTTTAAAATAAAGTTACGACGAAACATCCCTTTAGATTATATTGGTCTAAAGGGATGTTTTTATGTCTAAAGAGCGAGAACATCGTCAAGCTGAGAAATTTATATTTAGTAATCAAACTAAATATAAACATCGGTTGAAAAACTAAATGGTCAAGGGACTCTTTGTGAACACCTACTAAGTCAAATGAAGGTATTTCCGTTCCAGGCTACTCGCTTTGCCGCTGACGCTTCGCTTTCGCACAGAGCAAGGCTTCCTGTGGGCGAGCGACGAGCCGCTTCATACGCTGAGGAACGAAGACTAAGTGCGTCACGTCCTGTGACAATTTATCTGTGCGAAAGCGTAGCGACAGCAACAACGCCTTCGTGACCAACATCGTGTTGGCCTCAGGGTCTCGTCTGTCTCGCTATCCCACGGGAGTCGAGTAGCCTTGCACTCCAATCAGCAATAGTGTAGAACTTTAAATATTTTCTTCCCTCAAAAGTAAAGTAAAAGTATGTTACTCACCATCATTAAATGGATATAATGGCACAATTCTATAGTTGTTGCCCTACACTTTATGTATAGAATCATTTTGTTGCTTTACATAAAGCTACTCATTGCTGTCACTCTGTTTTCGCATAAAAAAATATTATCAAAGCTCCACTATTGCGCAATATAGTGATGGCAAAGACTTCATTTTATCACTACACATTTATGTGAAATGCCGATAGAAAATACGATGAGCAACGGTTGATTGGAGTGTAGACTGAGTGACTCCTCGGGGATACAGCGTCACAGATGAGACCCTGGAGCGAGCTACGCGAGTGAAGCGGCTCATCGGACGCCCCCAGGAAAGCACTCAGTCGGAACGGAGATCAACCCCTCGTTTTGAAAAAGAGCTATATTTTTTTATTTGTCACCTTGATTTCATTGACATAATAGTATTTCAACAACATGTTTATATTTAGTAATCAAACTAAATATAAAGGTGAAAAATTATGAAGACTGAAAAAGGAACAAAATATAATATAGAGGAAATTGAACCTTTATATAATGATTACCTTGATTCTCATATAAATTACCCTGGATGGAAAAAGGAATTTATCCAGTAAAAGAAACTGCAATAAATGGCATACAGGAAGGTAATTTATTTGTGATTAGAGATAGTATTCGTATTGTTGGCACTGTTATATTACGACATGAGCAAGAATTAGGTTATTCTAAAGCTAATTGGAATATCAATTTAGATTATGAAGATATATTGGTTATATACTTTTGCTGTACATCCTAAATATCTTAAAAAGGGAATTGGAAAAAGGCTTATGGACTTTATTATCCAATATAGCGAAGAAATGAATATAAAAGCTATTCGTTTGGATGTATATGGAGAAAATAAACCAGCTATAAAACTTTATAGAAAATATGTTTTTTTATATTGATACAATAGATTTAGGATATAGTGCATATGGTTTAGATAAATTTGAACTTTACCAGAAGCTTTTATAAATTCTAGTTTAAAGAACTGTTAATCTAAAAAGATTGACTGCTTTTTTGTTGCCTAGAGAGCTATTTCTGTCTTTATGTAATATAGGACGATTTGTGAATCATATCACTTGAACACATTCGGATTACATTTTAGCTGTTTTTGTTCATTTTTTGTAAAATATCTTTTGGTCATTACACTCTACTCCAACATCTTTTTTCTCATTATAAACAAAAGTACCCTATAGGATAGACTTTTTTCAAAGTGTCTATCTTATAGGGTTTATATTAGGTTCAGTCTTAATTTTTTTAATTAAAATGTGCAACCTTTTATAAAAGTATTGTTACATTAACAATTGTATACAAATTGTTGACTTTTAATAAAAAAATTTTGGACACTTTTTTATCATTATTTTACTACGATATTCACAAGCTTACCTGGAATAACAATGACTTTTACTAAGTTTTTGCCTGTCATATGCTCTTGAACCTTGCTGTCAGTAAGTGCTACTTTTTCGATTTCTTCCTTAGAAGCATCTTTTGCTACGATAATTTTTGCTCGTACTTTACCTGCAACTTGCACAGCGATTTCCACTTCATCATCCACAAGTTTAGACTCATCATATGCTGGCCACTGCTCATAAACAAGTGTTGCATTATGTCCTAATAGCTGCCATAATTCCTCGGCAATATGTGGAACGATTGGTGCTAGCATTTTTACGAAGCCATCTGCGTAAGCTGCTGGAATAACATCTGCTTTGTAGCAATCATTGATGAATACCATCATCTGTGAAATAGCTGTATTAAAGCGGATACCTTCATAATCCTCAGTCACCTTTTTCACTGTTTGGTGATAGGATTTTTCAAGTGTTTTATCATCTGAAACTTGAATTTTTGAAGAAATTGCACCATCCTCTTCATTGACAAATAAACGCCAAATACGATCTAAGAAGCGACGTGCTCCGTCTAAACCATTTGTAGACCATGCCACAGACGCCTCAAGTGGTCCCATAAACATTTCATATAAACGTAGTGTATCCGCACCATGTGAAGAAATGATTTCATCCGGATTAACTACATTACCTTTGGATTTAGACATTTTTTCATTACCTTCACCAAGAATCATTCCTTGGTTAAATAATTTTTGGAATGGCTCTTTCGTGTGAACAACGCCTAAATCATATAATACTTTATGCCAGAAGCGTGCGTATAATAAATGCAATACAGCATGCTCTGCTCCACCAATATAAATATCAACTGGTAACCAGCGTTTTAGTAATTCTGGATCAGCTATTGCTTCTGTATTTGTTGGATCGATATAGCGTAAGAAGTACCAGCTTGAGCCTGCCCATTGAGGCATTGTATTTGTTTCACGGCGTCCTTTCTTACCTGTCTCTGGATCCACAACATTTACCCATTCTTCAATATTTGCCAATGGTGATTCACCTGTACCAGAAGGACGGATATTATCTGTTTTTGGAAGCATTAATGGTAATTCCGATTCTAGAACTGCTGTTGTCGTGCCATCTTCCCAATGAATCATTGGGATTGGCTCACCCCAGTAACGCTGGCGAGAGAATAACCAGTCACGAAGACGATAAGAAATTTTCTTCTCTCCTACGCCCTTTTCCTCTAACCATTCGATCGCCTTGGCAATACCATCCGCTTTGTTTAAGCCATCAAGGAAATCGGAATTAATATGCTGTCCATCACCTGTAAATGCTTCTTTGTTAACGTCTCCACCTTCAAGGACAGGAATAATCTCTAAGTTAAACTCTGTAGCAAACTCATAGTCGCGTTCATCATGCGCTGGAACTGCCATGATGGCACCTGTACCATAAGAAACTAATACATAGTCTGCAATCCAAATCGGCACTTTTTTACCGTTAATCGGATTCACTGCATAGGCACCTGTAAATACGCCTGTTTTTTCTTTAGCTAAATCTGTACGCTCTAAATCTGACTTCATTTTTACTTTTTCTAGATAAGTCTCAACTGCTTGTTGTTGGTCAGCCATTGTAATTTGCTCCACTAATTTATGCTCAGGAGCAAGCACACAGTATGTAGCACCAAATAATGTATCTGGACGTGTCGTAAATACTGTAAAGTTTTCATCTAAGCCATCAATACCAAATGTGACTTCAGCCCCTTCTGAACGACCGATCCAGTTACGCTGCATATCTTTAATAGACTCTGGCCAATCTACTTCTTCTAGGTCGTCGATTAAACGATCCGCATAAGCTGTAATTTTTAGCATCCATTGCTTCATTGGGCGACGTTCTACAGGATGACCGCCACGCTCTGATTTCCCATCAATTACTTCCTCATTTGCCAATACTGTTCCTAATGCAGGGCACCAGTTTACAGCCACTTCATCTATATAGGCTAAGCCTTTTTTATATAGCTGGATAAAGATCCATTGTGTCCATTTATAATATTCTGGGTCTGTTGTGTTTATTTCGCGATCCCAATCATAGCTGAAGCCAAGCTCTTGAATTTGACGTTTGAATGTCGCAATATTTTTTGCTGTGAATTCAGCGGGATCATTCCCTGTATCAAGTGCGTATTGTTCTGCTGGTAAACCGAATGCATCCCAGCCCATTGGATGTAGTACGTTAAAGCCTTGCATGCGCTTGAAGCGTGACAGGATGTCAGTCGCTGTATAACCTTCTGGGTGTCCTACATGAAGACCTGCCCCTGATGGGTATGGGAACATATCTAACGCATAAAATTTTGGTTTATCCGTTTCATTTACTGTTTTAAATGTTTTATTATCAGCCCAATATTGCTGCCATTTTTTTTCGACTTGTTGATGATTAAAACTCATTTTTTTTCCTCCTTTAATTGTGTCATGCTCTTCATCATAAGAATTGACAAAATATTTAAAAAATAAAAAAACTCGTCCCTTTCTTTATTAAGAAAGGGACGAGAGAATTCGTATCTCCCGCGGTACCACCCAAATTAGTGATCACACTCGGCTCTAACTTCCTTAACGCAGAAGGAACGGCACGCGTTGCTTCACGCGGGCAGACTCAGAAGGTGAGTTCAATTTGCTTTCCTACTAGCTTCCACCTGCCGCTAGCTCTCTAAAAAGAATCACAAATTTACTATTCCTCATCACTGTCTTTACATGTATTGCATTTATTCTAATGGAAAGTGTTGAAAAGCACAAGCCTTTGTTCATATGCTAACCATTACTGTACAATTAAATCCCTTTTTTCCTTAGATTGTGATAATTCCTGACATTCACGGAAGGCAAAATGTTTACATCCTATACACTTATTTGTATCTAAATAGCTAAAAGCATCATTAATTGCTTCTCCTGTATGCGGATAAAAATGAGCTTCACCTATTTCATCATATAGGCCATTGTGCTGAAGCACTGCTTTCATTTCATCCTGTAGCCCTGTTATTAAAATGGTACCACCTTGCATTTTGAAATCCCGAATAATACTTCCAAAATATGTCTCACCTGTTGAGTCCATAAAGGGCACTTTACCCATACGCAATATTAATACTTTAGATTGATAAGTAGGAGCAGCAATGGCCTGCTCAAAAGTAGACGCTGCACCAAAAAAAAGCGGCCCTTCAATTGTATAGATACTAATTTGTGGACAATCATGCTGCTGATGAACAACATGTGATTGTACTTTTTCATGCTTTAATGAGTGATCTGGTAATACTTTTGTGACAACAAGCTTCTCGCTCATACGTTTTGAAAATAACACAACAGCTAACACAAGCCCAACCTCTACAGCTAGTGTTAAACTTGTAAAAACAGTCAGTAGGAAGGTAATGATTAAAACCAGAGAATCTCCTGATTTCAACTTCACAATATGTGCAAAATGCTTTTGTTCACTCATATTCCAGGCAACAACCATTAAGACAGGGGCCATACTTGCTAAAGGAATATGTGAAGCATATGGTGCCAATAGCAATAAAGTGATTAAGACAAAAACACCATGAATAATACCTGACATCGGCGAAACCGCACCTGTTTTGATATTTGTTGCTGTACGGGCAATAGCACCAGTTGCTGGAATTCCTCCAAACAATGGTGTTACAATATTCGCAATGCCTTGGCCTACAAGCTCTCGATTGCTATGATGTTTACTATTTGTCATACCATCTGCGACAACCGCAGATAAAAGTGATTCAATACCACCAAGCATTGCAATAACAAAGGCTGGTCCTATAAGCAGCTGAACTCGTTCTAATGTGATATCTGGTATCGCAAAGTTCGGTAAAGTGCTTGGAATTTGACCATAAGCAGTTGCTATTGTAGCGACTTGTCCTGAAAAAAAGAACGTTGCAATAAGTGTAGAAACAACAATGCCTGCTAACGCTCCTGGAACTTTCGGTAAAACTTTCGGTGTCAATAGAATAATAACGAGACAAATAATTGCTGTGACAATACTATAAAAATTCGTAGTACCAATATGCATCATAATTTCTTTTAAATTGGCAATAAAATACTCGTGTCTTTTCATATTTGTCAGCCCTAAAAAATTGGCTATCTGTCCTGTAAAAATAATCACGGCAATACCAGCAGTAAAACCTATTGTAACAGGACGTGGGATAAACTTAATTAATGAGCCTAGCTTAAAAATACCCATTAAGCACAACATAATCCCTGCCATCAAACCAGCAATTAATAAATTTTCGTAGCCATATGCAAGAACGATTCCTAGAAGAATTGGCACAAATGCACCCGTTGGTCCACCAATTTGATATTTCGAGCCACCAAAGATAGAAATTAGTATACCGGCAATACAAGCTGTATAAATTCCATACTCTGGTTTGACACCTGAAGCAATCGCAAAAGACATTGCTAGCGGTATTGCTACGATTCCAACAATGATGCCCGACAGTAAGTCCTTCTTAAAATGATGTGCTGAATATCCTTCAAATCTCCCTATTAACAGTGACTTCATACATAAATCTTCCCTTCGAAATAATAAGCAAAGCAAATCTTTCAAAAAAAATTATGATTATATATTCTCTTCGTCACTTCCATTGATGGTCATCTCTTCTAATCTTGTGATCGTATTAATTAAGTGATTGTTAAAAATCTCCTTGGCTACCCCAAGCAATTGACCAATCATCGGATCACTTAATGAGTAGTAAACTTTTTTTCCATCTTTTATCCCATATACGATATTTTTTGCTCTCAAAACACCTAACTGCTGAGAAACAGCTGAGCCCTCTTTTTCTAAACAGCTTTGTATCTCATTGACACTTTTTTTACCATCTATTAGTAATTCTAGTATTCTTATTCGTAATGGATGAGCTAAGGCTTTAAAAAAATCTGCCTTAAACTGCTGCAATCCCTCTTCCACTAACATCCCTCCAAGGAATTTCACTTTAACATATTCAAATATTTGAATATGTATGATTGTACGCCTATTTGTACGTTTAATCAATATCCAATCTAAAAAAACGAGTAAAAATTATGCCTTTCGCACAATTTCCACTCGTTTACATCCTATTTTCGTCAGTCTAACCATTATTCAGTCACTGTTTTATGTTTACGTAAAGGATAGTCATAGATTAAACATGGCACAATAGCAAACAATACAACTATTACTAGAATTAACACAAGTACAATCATCCCAAACTGATCAACCATAATACCACCAAACAGAGGTCCAATCATCCTACCAGCTGTTGCCGCACTGTTAATAATTCCTTGATAGAAGCCCTGCCGTCCCTTGGGAGCAAGTTGATTTGCGATCGTTGGTAAAGCAGGTGTATAAAACATTTCGCCAAAAGTTAAGACAACCATGGCAGCAGCAAACATTGTAAAATCACTCGCAAAAGCAATAATTCCAAATGATAATGCAATCAACGTAACGCCAAATACTAATTGACGCTTTATAGTATGCTCCCATCGCTTTACAAGTGGCGCAATGAGTGGTTGCCCAATAACGATGAGAAGACCGTTAATCGTCCATAGCAAGCTATATTGTTTCAAGCCTAATCCTAAATCCTGTGTATACGAAGAAATAGTCGCACTCCATTGTGAATAAGCCAACCAGCATAGTACAGAGGATGCACTAATAATTAATAATGCATAAAATGGTGCTTTATTAATAATTTTCTTACTTTCCCCCACTACATTTTTCGGTGCAATACTACCTACCTCTAATCGTTTAAAAGTAAATAATGCTATAAAAAAGAATAAAATATACATGACTAGGTTTACCTTGAATACGTAGTCAAATTGGTAATCAGCCACAATACCAGCGAGTGCTGGACCTATAGCAACCCCTACATTTTGAGCAAGATAAATGGCATTAAAGGCTTTTCTTCCACCCTCAGGCCACGCAGTTCCGGCTAAAGCAAACATTCCAGGAAATACGATTCCCCCACTAAAGCCAAGGATCGTTAAGAACCATACATAATGCGGCCAGCCGTGCCAAATCGTTAACCCTATTAATGAGGCAATCGTTAAAAGAATGCCGAGCATAATTGACTTAAAGCCACCTATTCTATCAAATAGATAACCACCTAATAGATTACCAAATACCCCAGCAGCAGAATTCAACATCAAAACAAAGCCAGCCATCGCCAGTGACTTCCCTAGATAATCGTGCATATATATGGCGTTTAAAGGCCATAAAAATGAGTTGCCCGTTGTGTTCACAAGCATTCCAATAATTAAAAACCAAACACTTTTCGGCATAGAATGACCTCCATTATTTCGCTACTCTAAATAGTTAGTGTATGCCGAAAAATACAAAAGCACAAGGGAAATATTTTTACCTTTTTTACAGTGGTAACACAACATAAAAAGTATATCTTCGCTGCATTCAAGCTGATTGATTTGATTTTAATTCATTTGCTTGGGTTGGCTTGATTTTTTCTCTTCATTCTCTCGGGTAGATCAGCTTTTCGCTCCGCTTCCCTGTTCTTTCGCTCAAGGGGTCCAACTTTCCGCTCGGGTTGACCGGCTTTCTACTCCGCTCTCCTCTTCTTCCGCTCAGGGGGCCCGACTTTCCGCTCCGCTTCCCTCTTCTTCCGCTCGGGTCGGCCGGCTTTCCGCTCCGTTTTCCTCTTTTTCCGCTCGGGTGACCGACTTTCTGCTCCGCTCTCTTCTTCTTTCGCTCGGGTGATCCGACTTTCCGCTCCGCTTTCCCTTTCATTCATTCCGGTTAATTCAAGTAAGCACCGTTGAATCCAATTAGCATAAATGCCTCTTCATAGGAATACAGAAAATTCCACTGTTTGAAGTTTCACATTATTAAATTCTTCCCTCATGACGGAAGCACTAGTACATGATAAAATATAGTGTTAGAGGAGTGAAATAAATGACAGAAACAAGCTTTCCTTTTCCTTCAGATGGGAAAAGATACTATACATGGAATCGTTATTTACGTGGGCAATTTGGTCATAAAGTCTTTAAAGTAGCATTGGACGCTGGCTTTGACTGCCCAAATCGTGATGGTACCGTTGCTTTCGGCGGCTGTACATTTTGTAGCGCTGCAGGCTCTGGGGATTTTGCTGGTAATAAAGTAGATCCTATTGATGTGCAATTCGCTGAAATTCGAGACAAAATGCATCAAAAATGGAAGGATGGCAAATACATGGCCTACTTCCAGGCTTATACAAATACACATGCTCCGCTTCCAGTATTAAAAGAAAAATTTGAAGCGGCACTAGCTCAGGATGGCGTTGTAGGCTTATCGATTGCTACTCGTCCAGATTGTCTACCAGATGATGTAGTAGAGTATTTAGCCGAATTAAATGAGCGCACGTATTTATGGATTGAGCTCGGTCTTCAAACTGTGCATGAAAAAACTGCAAATCTTATAAACCGTGCTCATGATTATGCCACATATGTGGAGGGTGTTGAAAAGTTACGAAAACACGGTATCCGCGTATGCTCACACATTATTAATGGCCTTCCTCTCGAAGACTATGACATGATGATGGAAACTGCTCGTGAAGTGGCAAAGCTCGATGTTCAAGGCATAAAAATTCACTTGTTACATCTTCTAAAAGGCACACCTATGGTCAAACAATATGAAAAGGGTATGCTAGAATTTTTAGATCAGGAAGTTTATACAAAGCTAGTAGCAGATCAGCTTGAGATTTTACCACCGGATATGGTCATTCACCGTATTACAGGGGATGGACCCATTGATCTAATGATTGGTCCTATGTGGAGTGTTAATAAATGGGAGGTATTAAATGGCATTGATGCGGAGCTTGAACGCCGTGGAAGCTGGCAAGGGAAATTTTATCAGGCTGAGGTTGTCAAATGAAGCTAGAACGCGTTTTACAATATGCACAACAACTATTAAAGGCTACAATTGAAGAGGGCGATACAGTGGTGGATGCTACGGCAGGTAATGGTCATGATACATTATTTTTAGCACAGCTTGTTGGAGATAATGGTCAAGTGTATGCCTTTGATGTTCAAAAAAGCGCTGTGGATACCACACTGCTTCGCCTGCTAGATCATGGCTTAGAGCATCGTGGACTTGTCTTACATAGAGGGCATGAGGAAGTTGCTAAATATGTACACAAGCAAGTAGCTGCTGCCATATTTAATTTAGGTTATTTACCAGGCAGTAATCACGATATTATTACAAAGCCAAATACGACGATAGTTGCTATTCAAGATTTACTAAATCTGCTGAAAATTGGTGGACTGATTGTTTTAGTCATCTATCATGGTCATCCAGGTGGTAAGGAGGAACGTGATGCTGTCATAGAGTATGTGAGTCAGCTTCCACAAAAATATGTTCATGTATTAAAATACGAGTTTCTAAATCAACAAAATGATCCACCTTTTGTTATTGCACTAGAAAAAATGAAAGAGTACCCAATCGAATAATTTTTAAGGCATGGCTTCGATACTACATCGAATTCATGTCTTTTTATTTATCATTTATACAACCCTTTACATAAAAAAGCTATCAAATAGAAATGAAACATTTCTATTTAATAGCTTTCCTATATCAACTATTTATTTTGACGCTTTTCATTATAATCAACCCAGAAATCGGCACCTTTAATACCTAGTTTTCGAGGATCAAAAACAGGATCTTTTCCTTCTTTTTTCTGTTTCTCATAATCCTTCAATGCCACTATGGCAGGCTTCATAATGATTAAAATTGCTATAACGTTAATCCATACCATCAGCCCAAGTCCAACATCCCCCATTGCCCAAGCAAGGTCAGATGTACGAATTGTACCATAGAATGCAGCTATTAAAATTGCAAACTTCGCAATCCATATGAAGACTTTTTCAGTAGATCCAGAGAATAAATAAGCCACATTTGTTTCAGCAATATAGTAATATGCCATAATTGTCGTGAAAGCAAAGAAGAATAATGCAATCGCTACAAATGGACCACCGAATCCTGGTAACGAAGAATCTACAGCAAATTGTGTATATGCTGCACCTTCCTTAATACTTTTTGCAAATGTTAGTTGATCTTCTCCACTAAGACCATTTCTGTTAAATTCCCCCACGTGAATAAATGGATCAACGCCTTCTGCTGCCTTCTCATCCTGTACATTATACATGCCTGTAAATAAAATCATAAATGCTGTAGCTGAACAGATTAATAATGTATCAATGTACACGGATGCTGCTTGCACAATTCCCTGTTTTGCAGGGTGTGATACTTCTGCGGCTGCCGCTGGATGTGCACCAGTTCCTTGACCAGCTTCATTTGAATAAATTCCGCGCTTAACGCCCCAAGCAATTGCAGAGCCAATAATCCCACCAAAAATTTCTTGTGCACCAAATGCACTAGAAAAAATAAGAGCGAATACGGATGGTATTTCTGAAATATTCATCGCAATAATGATAATAGCCATAATAATATAAGCTAATGCCATAAATGGAACAATAATCTGTGCAGCATTCGCAATGGATTTAACCCCGCCAATAATAATTGCACCTAATAATACAACAATAATAAGACCTGTAATCCATGTTTGAATATTGAAAGCGTTTTCAACAGCAGTTGCAATTGCATTTGATTGAACACCCGGCATTAAGATTAACATGGCAATTAATGCTGCTATAGCGAAAATTACTGCGAACCATTTTTGCCCCATTCCTTTTTCTATATAAAAGGCAGGTCCACCCCGATATTCAGTATCTTTTTCCTCTTTATAAATTTGAGCTAAAGTCGATTCCACATAAGCAGTTGCTGCACCAATAAAGGCGATTGCCCACATCCAAAAAACTGCACCAGGTCCTCCCATACCGATGGCTGTAGCTGTACCAGCAATATTACCCGTACCTACTCGTCCAGATAATGCAATAGACATAGCTTGGAAAGATGAAATCCCCTTTTCCGATTTTTCACCTTTAAACATTAAAACAAACATGTCTTTAATGTGTCTTACCTGTAAGAACCGTGTAATGATTGAAAAAAACAGCCCAATTAACAAAATTCCGTAAATAAACCACGGTCCCCATAAAATGTCATTCAGTTTTCCAACTATTACTTCCATTTTACCCCTCCAATGTGAAAATTCTATTATAAGTCATTATAGTATTACAATTTTCAGAAAATTACAATATTATATTACACTAGCAATAAAATAGTAATTAGGAGAGGCCATACATCATTCGATGATATAGCCAATTCTACGAAGTGCGTTGTTGATAAAATCACGAATATAGACAAAAATCTCTTCCCGCTCTACTTCATGAAATAGATTATGGTAGCAATTCGCCCATTCTTTGAATTGAAACTCTGTAAATTCCTGCTGATGAAGCCAATTACGAGTCTGTTTAGTTTCCGTTATATTATCTTTTTCAGCTGTCATCACAAGCATAGGCATATTAGGGAATTCAGCCTTTGGTAATAATACTAAATTTCGCATCATTTGCTGCAGCTCTCGATACCATTTCACTGAAACAACTGTCATAAAAGGAATCTCATCCTTCATCTCTTCTCTACCTTCTACACTGCGAGTCAATTTCTCAAATGTAATTTCATGTGTTATTTTAACATTAGCTGTTAGAGCACTTAAACTTGTTAAAGCATTTGATAGTTTACCTGGTAACAACTTCAATTGAAGCCATGGTGAGGTTAAAATAATGCCTGCACATTCATATTTTTTCTTCTGCATAGTATGTAGTAATAATGTTGCACCAAGCCCATGTCCTATTAAAAACACTGGTAAGTTATACGAAAAAGCATTCTCCATTAAATGTCTTGTATACTTATTGTATTCTTTAATATCTTCATCATGGACACGCGAAAATCTTGCATTGACACCATGATTAGGTAAATCTCCCATGACTATGTGGAAGCCTTCCAATCTCAGTTTTTCTATTAGCCATGCATACCAGCGGTGATTTTCATATGCACCATGAAGAATAGCAACCACAGCCTTTGCTTGTCCATCAGCTTCCCATTTCCACATTTACATAGTCCTCCTAAAAAAATAATTACACATTGATTATAAGTGAAATATCTAACTTCATTAATTTTATATTTCCATCAAGTTGCGTATTTGATACGATAATATTACATCATAGAAAGAAAAGAGGCGATTCTCATGATCTATCCATTTAAAGGTAAAGCACCAAAGATCGATCCATCCGTTTTTATTGCTGATTATGCTACTGTTACTGGTGATGTTACAATAGGTGCAGAAACAACTATTTGGTTTAACACTGTTATTCGTGGTGATGTGTCACCAACTATTATTGGTGAACGAGTAAGTATTCAAGACCTTTGTTGCTTACACCAAAGCCCGAAATATCCACTGATTATTGAAGATGAAGTAACAGTGGGTCATCAGGTAACTTTACATAGCTGTACGATTCACAAAAATGCCTTAATAGGAATGGGTTCAATAATATTAGACGGAGCAGAGATTGGAGAGGGTGCATTCATAGGAGCTGGCAGTCTAGTACCTCCAGGTAAGGTCATTCCACCGAATAGCTTAGCATTAGGTCGTCCGGCTAAGGTTGTTCGTGAATTAAATGCTGAAGATAAAGAAGATATGGAACGTATCGTCCGTGAATATGCAGAAAAAGGACAATATTATAAATCTCTTCAAGCAAACAATAAATAAGCCAAGAAGCCCCATATGATTTCGGGGCTTCTTTTTTATATTTAGAAAAGGGCTTTGTAAATAAATTAGCCCTTCCTGATTAATACTTTAAAATAATTTACAATTTACTTTAACACTTTAGCGAGATAGCTTATTAACGTACTCTTTCTCTTAAAGCCTCGGCTTTATCTGTTTGCTCCCAAGGAACATTTAAGTCAGTACGACCGAAGTGTCCATATGCAGCAGTTTGCTTATAGATAGGGCGGCGTAAATCAAGCATTTTAATAATTCCTGCTGGTCGTAAATCAAATAGCTCACGTACCCACTCGACAATCTCACTTTCCTTCACTTTTCCAGTACCAAATGTATCAACAGCAATGGACACTGGCTGAGCAACGCCAATTGCATAAGCTAATTGTACCTCAGCACGTTCTGCTAAACCTGCTGCTACAATGTTTTTGGCTACATAACGTGCTGCATATGCTGCTGAACGGTCAACCTTTGTTGCATCCTTTCCAGAGAACGCACCACCGCCATGACGAGCATAGCCACCGTATGTATCCACGATGATTTTGCGTCCAGTTAGACCGGCATCACCTTTCGGACCACCAATAACAAAACGACCAGTCGGATTAATGAAATATTTAGTATTTGCATCTAGTAATTCACTTGGAACAACTGGTGCAATTACGAACTGTTTTAAATCTGCCTGAATTTGTTCAAGTGTTGCTTCTTCATCATGTTGTGTTGAAATGACGATCGTATCTACTCGTACTGGAATATTGTTTTCATCATATTCAATTGTCACTTGCGTTTTTCCATCAGGACGTAAATACGCTAATTCACCAGATTTACGCACTTCTGTTAAACGATGTGCTAATTTATGCGCTAGACTAATTGGTAATGGCATAAGCTCAGGCGTTTCGTTACATGCATAACCAAACATTAAGCCTTGGTCACCTGCACCAATCGCTTCAATGTCAGCGTCTGTCATAGAGCCTTCACGAGCCTCTAGTGCTTGGTCAACACCCTGTGCAATATCCGGTGATTGCTCACCAATAGCTACAAGCACTGCAAGATTTTCTGCATCAAAGCCATATTTCCCACGCGTATATCCAATTTCTGCTACAGTATCTCGGACAATACCTTTAATATCTACATAGGTAGAAGTTGTAATTTCTCCTGCTACTAATACTAATCCTGTTGTTACTGTTGTTTCACACGCTACACGTGCATTTGGATCTTCTGCTAAAATAGCATCTAATATGGCATCCGAAATTTGGTCACAAATTTTGTCTGGATGTCCTTCTGTCACGCTCTCTGATGTAAACAGTCGACGGTTTGTCATTTGGTTTTCCTCCTATTACTCTTCCAAAAAGTATTTGTGAATGAATACGGTACTCATTACCCATGTCAAGTCCGCTCCTAAGGATTGAACTCTCAAGCCGTTGTTGCTGTCGTTTCACTTTCGCCCAAATAAACAGCTGCTCTTTTAACACGAGGATTTCGAAAGATCCGTCATTATAATAAGGAAAGAACTACATATACTTACCTCTGTATTTGTTTTTAACAATAAAAAAAATCCTTTTCTCACGCTTACTAACATGAGGAAAGGAATAATGACTTCGTAACCTTTCACTCTTATCGTTCAAGGGGTTCCCCTTGCATCAGGTTGGCACCAACGCATGTCGTGAAATAAGTTCATGCAGGTTGCCGGGTTTCACAGGGCCTGACCCTCCACCAGCTCGGGATAAGAGTATCCGTTCAATATCTCATATTACGTAAAAGGTCGAACGTTGTCAAATATTTTTTGCTATTATTGTTAAGGTATGAGAGAAACTTTATGATTGGCATTTGGGTAAGGCTGTAAACTGTAGCAAAATAATCCCTATTACTACCTTATATCCTGTGTTAACATAAAGGTGATCTAGTATCTTCATACATATAGCATAATATTTGTTGCTCTGAAGCCAATCACCACTACATGCGGGAAGATGAAATCAGTTTTTGCTCCTTCCGAACTTGAGTTAACAACCTTCCATCTTGTGCGAACCTCATGTTAGTCAAAAGCCTTCAAAAGCTGTTATGCTCCGGTGAATGAATGATGACATCTCACATTACTAATTACTTTTTGTCGTTTTCTTGAAAAGTAATAAAATCTCAAAAATAATTTCTGAATTAGTATAGATTATTTAAGCAATTGTGTTATACTATTTTTGAAATTAAGAAATTCTCCCTCAAACTCAAGGGAATACTATAAAAAAGGATGGTATTTAATCGATGAATTCAGTAGAAATTGCAAACGAACTGAAGGAATTATTAAGCGGCGGTAACATTAATGTTCAACTTTCAGTACCACAATTAGCTGAAAAGGCTACATCTCGTGGTGAAGCTATGTTAACAGTAGATGGCGCAGTTCGTGCAGAAACTGGCAAATACACTGGTCGTTCACCTAAAGATAAATATACGGTAGAAGAAGAAAGCACAAAGGATAAAATTGACTGGGGGAAAGTAAACCAACCAATTTCTTCTGAAGTGTTCGATAACTTATATGTAAAAGTAGTAAAATACTTAAAAGAACGTGACGAATTATTTGTATTTAAGGGATTTGCTGGTGCCGATAAAGATTCACAGCTTAGCATCCAAGTCATCAATGAATATGCTTGGCACAATCTTTTTGCTCATCAATTATTTATCCGTCCAACAGAAGAAGAGTTAGCTTCTCATGTTGCTGACTTCACAGTAATCTCTGCTCCTAACTTTAAAGCAGACCCTGCTGTGGATGGTACAGCTTCTGAAACATTCATCATTGTATCTCTTGAAAAGAAAATCATCCTAATCGGCGGAACTGAATATGCTGGTGAAATCAAAAAATCAATTTTCGGTATTATGAACTACTTATTACCACAACAAGGCATCCTTTCTATGCACTGTTCAGCAAACGTTGGTGAAGCTGGAGATGTAGCATTATTCTTCGGTTTATCTGGTACTGGTAAAACGACTTTATCTGCTGACCCTGACCGCAAGCTTATCGGTGACGATGAACACGGTTGGTCTGATAATGGTGTATTCAACATTGAGGGCGGTTGCTATGCAAAAACAATTAACCTTTCTGCTGAGAAAGAACCAGAAATCTACAATGCAATCCGCTTTGGTTCAGTTCTAGAAAACGTAGCTGTTGATCCAGAAACTCGCGTTTGTGACTATGATGATGGTTCATTAACAGAAAATACACGTGTCGCATATCCAATCCAATATATTGATAATATTGTTGACCCATCTGTTGCAGGTCACCCAAAAACAATCATCTTCTTAACAGCTGATGCATTTGGCGTATTACCTCCAATCAGTAAATTAACAAAAGAGCAAGCAATGTACCACTTCCTAAGTGGCTTCACATCAAAGCTTGCTGGTACAGAGCGTGGTGTAACAGAGCCAGAACCAGTATTCTCTACTTGCTTCGGTTCTCCATTCCTTCCACTTCCAGCAACTGTCTATGCTGAGATGTTAGGTCAAAAAATTGACGAACATGGTGCGCAAGTATACTTAGTGAACACTGGTTGGACTGGTGGCGAATATGGCACTGGCAGTCGTATGAAGCTTTCTTACACTCGTACTATGGTACGTGCTGCAATCGAGGGCAAATTAGCTGGAGCTGAAACAATTCAAGATTCAGTATTTGGATTACATATTCCAACTGCTGTTGAAGGTGTACCGACAGAAGTGCTTAACCCTCGTGATGCATGGTCAGACAAAGCAGCTTATGATAAAAAAGCGGCTGAGCTTGCTGGTCTATTCAATGAAAACTTCAAGAAATTCTCTAACGTTTCTGAAGCTATCACTACACTTGGTGGTCCATTAAAATAATTGCTTAAAACAAAGGGAACGATTTTAGTCGTTCCCTTTTCATGTTGTTGAAATACTATTATGTCAATGAAATCAAGGTGACAAATTAAAAAGTATAGCCCTTTTTCAAAACGAGGGGTTGATCTCCGTTCCGACTGAGTGCTTTGTTGCTGTCGCTTCGCTTTCGCACAGAGCAAAGCTTCCTGGGGGCGTCCGATGAGCCGCTTGGGGCAACAGATGTTTTTTGCGCGAAAGCGAAGCGGCAGCAGCAGGAGGTTGGTCACGAAGGCGTTGTCACAGGACGTGATGCTTTTAGCCTTCGTTCCCCTAATATGCTCGCTCCAGGGTCTCATCTGTGACGCTGAATCCCCGAGGAGTCACTCAGTCTACACTCCAATCAACCACTGCTCATCGTATTTTCTTCTGGCATTTTACACAAATGTATAGTGATAAATTGAGGTCTTAGCCATCACTATATTGCTAAAAACGGGGTTTGGGTAACATTCCCCTATTCAAAAGCGGTGTAGCAATAAGTGGCTTTATGTATAGTTACAAAGAGTTTTATGTACAAAATGTAGGTTGACAGCTATAGAATTGTCCCACTATTCTATCCATTTAATGAGTGTGAGTAATATGCTACTTTTGAGGTAAGAAAATAATTAAAGTTCTACACTATTGCTGATTGGAGTGTAAGGCTACTCGACTCCCATGGGATAGCGAGACAGACGAGACCCTGATGCCAACACGATGTTGGTCACGAAGGCGTTGTTGCTGTCGCTACGCTTTCGCACAGATAAATTGTCACAGGACGTGACGCACTTAGCCTTCGTTCCCTCAGCGCAGGAAGCGGCTCGTCGCTCGCCCACAGGAAGCCTTGCTCTGCGCGAAAGCGAAGCGTCAGCGGCAAAGCGAGTAGCCTGGAACGGAAATCACCTTCATTTTGACTAAATATTCACAAAGAGTCCCTTGACTATTTAATTTTTCAACACTATGCAAAGAGAACGATTTTAGTCGTTCCTTTTTTCTTTTTACTTTTTACGAACTTTGTATCGCTGCTTAGGACTACTTGAAGAGCTAACTATGCAGGTAGTGAAGCTAATGCTACCAAACAAGTATTAGAGCAGTAACATATTTTTCCCCTTTCATGCTAGTTAAGGTGTACTGAAGAAGATATTTTAGTTGGAAAGTGGAGTAGAAATGACTGCTGGAGATGATTGTTAGGGGAATATCCAATCTTTTAGAAAAATGGTAAGTAATTATTTCCCACCATATCCTCGTTAAAAATCACTGTTCGAGGAATGGCGGGTCCAATTACTGACGTTTCATCCATTCGCAAAGAGCATGAACGGTCTCACGATTTTTTGCTGGTGGATATTGATGTGCGTAATGACGATCATACCATGTTTCATAAGTTTTGTTGGCATCCTGCAAATAAAATTCTAATTGTCTGGCATGCTCAATATCTACATTTTCATCTTGATATCCATGAATAATAAGCACTGGAGCTGTAATATGCTCTATTTCAAATAATGGTGTTCGCGCGTCATAAGCCTCTGGTACACGATTAGGCGTTCCTCCAATAACTCGCTTCATCATTCGGCGCATATCAGTCCGCTCCCAATAAGTAGCAGTTGCATCCGAAACTCCTGCCCATGTTACAACAGAAGTAATATCTCTACGTAATATCGCTGTCCAAAGTGCCATAATACCACCGCGTGAAAAGCCAAAGACATGAATATGATCATTGCAATATCGCTTTAACACATCTACTGCGTATACAGCATCATATCGATCAGCTCCTGCAAACTCATCTCGCCCCTCACCACCTCGATTACCTCGATAATACGGTGCAAATACGATAAAGCCCTGTGCTGCAAATTGTGCGACACGCGAAGGTCTAACCATACCAATGCTCTGCATGCCACCACGTAAATATAAAAAACCATCATATGTACCTTCTGCTTTTGGCTCAGCCAACAAACCCTTCACACGTAGCCCCAGAGAAATATAAGTAATTTCGGTTAATCGAATAGCTGGATTTGGTGAAGGATAGGCACGCTTTTCAACGATGTCACCATTGATCATAATGTTTCAACTCCTCCAGCATTTTTTGCATGCCTTCATCCTTCATATGAAAGCTTAAATTTGGATGATTCGCAAATTCATCATCTGTTAACCAAGTCATCCCTGATGTCTCTAAATCAAACTCGATGTCCTCCTGCCCTGCATATTGAGCAGTAAAAACCGTTTTACAAAATAACACTTCATCATGAACGGCATATTCTGCAAACCACTTCAAATTTTTCACATGTACACCTGTTTCCTCAAACACTTCTCGAATTGCTGCCTCTTCCAAGGTTTCTCCAGGCTCTTGCTTTCCTCCTGGAACCTCTACTCCACGTTTTTTATGAATCGTACATAGCCATTTGTTATCATATTTTATAAAAACAAGAACATGTTTAGGTTCAACTGTAAATTCTCCTCTTGTAAAACTTAAATCCACACGTAAACCATTTAAATCTATAAATGAGAACATTCTTTTCAGCTCCTTTATTTGCCCTTTTATTTCATACTTTGAGTCGAATCGATTACTAAAAAATATTGGCATTCTTCAGCAGTTAGATTTATAAATCTATGCTCTGTATCTGCCTCAAAAAAGAAAGAATCTCCCTCCTGTAATTCTTCAATAATTGAGTCATTCCCTAATTCGACTCGTAATGTCCCCTTTTGAATATAAATAAACTCTTTAACGCCTCTTTTATGTGCTGGAAAGACACCTGATTCTTTATTTGCAGGCACTATATTCAAAATAAACTCAATTCCTCTAGAAGGAAACGAAGGAGACAATAAATGACGCTGGAATCCTGAATTTTCATCCCTATAAACTAGTCGTTCCTTCTTTCTAATGACAATCGTATCCCTTTTTTCCTGCTGATCTAATAATGCAGATAGCGTTGTATTTAATGCCTCAGCGATTTGACAGGCAACTTGAATGGTAGGATTTTTTTCTTCCCTTTCTATTTGAGATAGCATAGAGGCACTTACTTTACTAAGAGCGGACAGATCGTGTAATGTCATTTTTTTTTGCTTTCGTATGTTATTTACTTGTTTTCCAAATCCCATATTTCACACTCCTTTTCTCGCAATTTTTTTTTGGAGATACAGTTATTTTTACTATAGTGTAATTATGCTATTACAATCAACAATAATCGCTAATATTTTACTCTTTAATATTTACACTATAAGGAAAATATAATACACTATAGTATAAATAAACTTGTCATTAGGAGTGATTTATTTGATAAAGGTTATCTTTGCACTTTTACCGTTAATCAGTATATTATTAATGCTTTTCGTTTTAAAAAAATCTTCAATTTTTACAGGGAGTACAGCAATACTTATAACAGCAGCCATTGCCATTTCTCCAATTTATCAAACTAGCACAGATGTATTATCAATTCCTTTTATTAAAAGCTTTTTAACGACATCATTGGTTGCCTATATTTTATTCTTTGGAATTTTTTTGTTTCATTTAATGGAGAAAGCAGGAGCAATACAGAAAATTGCCTCCTTCATTTCAACTTCAACTAATGATCGTGTCTATCAGGTTTTAATTCTTGCCTTTGGGCTATCGCCTTTAATAGAGGCTGTAAGCGGGTTTGGTTTAGCTATTATTGTGATAGCACCCATTTTGATAGCTTTAGGTTTCCATCCTTTACAATCAGCTCTTATTGCATTAATCAGTCTTTGTATTATTCCATGGGGAACTTTAGCAATGGGGACAATTATCGGAGCAACTTTAGCCGATATTCCATTAGCCTTATTAGGAATAGTAAGTGCATTGATGTGCATTCCTATTTACATATATTTTTCTTTTTTAGTAGTTTTTATAGGGGCGGGTAAGCAAGCTGTAAAAGAGAAATTTCTCAGCATTCTCTTTATTGGCTTATTATTAGGAGTTTCCGTCTTTATCTGCAATTTATATGGTAGTGTAGAGCTTGCAGGTATTTTCGGCTCATTAGCTGTCATCGCTGCAAGCTTTTGGATGATGAAAAGAAATAATAAAAAGCCTTTTGTAGAAACACCAAAAGAATTAATCAAAAATCTTTCACCTTATTTACTGCTCATTATCCTGTTATTCATTTCAAGAATGATACTGCCGCTAAAAAGTTTTTTATCAGCTTGGACTATAACGAGCCCAACTTATAATTATCAGTTTTCGCCTCTCTATGCACCAGGCTTTTTTCTCATTATCGTATGTATTTATAGTATTGCTATCTTTCATATCAATCGCATAGCTATTCTAGATAGCATCAATTTAACGATCAAAAAATGCTCTCCTGTTATACTAACTACATTTTTGTATATTGTTGTGTCTGAAATGATGTCGCAATCTGGAATGATAAATGTGTTATCTGTGGCTGCCGCACAAGCCTTTGGATATTATTTTGTACTATTGACCCCAGTCATTGGAGCAATAGGAGGCTTTCTAACGGGTAGTAACACTGCTTCTAATACAATGTTTATTCGATTGCAGACTGCAACAGCGCAACAAATTGGCATTTCTCCACTATTGGCTGCAAGTGCTCAAAATGTGAGCTCGTCTCTGATGACAATGGTTAATCCTTCAAGGGTTGCCCTTAGTTGTTCAGTTTGTCAAATTGGTGAATGGGAAAATAATATTCAAAAGAAATTGGCACTTGTTGGGGCTGGGACTCTTTTACTGATAGTCCTTGAAATTGCCATAATAGTTGTTTTCAAATTAAATCTTCATTAAAGATAAATGAGGAAGCACCCTCTTTTTTTAAAGGATTCCGTAACTTTTTGGGATGATAAATGTCAAATAAATAAGGAGGGAGACATTAGTGAAAAAAATAAAATTCATTTATCTATTTATTTTTTCCTTATTCGTATTAATTGGCTGTGCTGATAATCATAAAGAAATTAACGTTTCTGTAAGTAAAAATCCTGATGCACAGGAAGTATTGTCATTAGATCGTAATGCGGATATATTTCAATGGGATGATGTCATTTATAAAACAGATATTGATTGGATTAATGATCTTCAGTTAACTGAAAATTCTAAGATTGGAATAATTGAAACTAACTCTTCGAATGCAGCAGAATTTAAAAATGGAACAGCTAACAAATTATCTGTGGGCACTGAAATTTTTACAGTGAAAGAACGAAATGATGTGTTCATGGTGAAAGATAATGGAGAAATTAAATTTTATTATTTAATAGTAGAAGGTTAATAGGAATATTTGATATTTCATAAAAAAAGCGTATTCGAATTTAATTTGAATACGCCTTTGACCTGGTTGAAAACAACAGTATCATTACTAAATAACTTGTTTACCATCGAAATAGACGGTTGGATTTTTGACGACACAATCAATATGGACGTCTGCCGCATTTGCTCCACCAAATGGGACATTACTGCCAAATGCAATATGAATGGTGCCAAATACCTTTTCATCCTCAAGGACATTCCCGCATAATATAGCACTTTTGTTTGCACCAATTCCAAACTCCGCAATTATACGACCGTTGCCATCCCCTAATAATTCAAGTAATTTTGGGCCATCTGAGCCAATCGCATCCTCTAGGCGACCATTACGAAGCTTTAGCAATAATGGTTCTTTCAACACACCAATATTGGCAATAGAGCCATCGACTAAAATTTCACCATTTGCCGAAGTTTCAATCGGAGCAATGTAGGATTCACCTGAAGGAATATTACCATATTCTCCAGAATTACGTACAATACCTGTTGAACGAATACCTGAACGATTTTCTACGCTAAACGTCAGCTTATATCCATCTTTTACAATTTGAACATCTTTTGCAGTGTTGAGTAGATTGACATAGCTTTCTACAAGTATTTCTATTTCATTTGCATCAGCATGAAGTGCTCCTTGCTCAAGCATTGCGAATGTAACACCTGGCATTGTGGCAACTCGTCCACCATTTTCACACGCCTTTTTACGAGCCATTGTATGCGTGAGAGAATGGGAGGTAATGCATAAAGTAACATCTACATGAGACATCAGTGATGATATAGCGTTCACTGGTTCCTGCCCAGATTTCTTCAATAATGGCATCACAACTAACATTGTGTTTTCCGTTATGGTTAAACCTGCCTGATGGAAAATTTCAGCGATCTCTTGTTTGTGAATATCCGTTAAAATCATCAGTGTTTCTGAGGATTGAACATTTAAATTATTTTTTAAGATATTCAGTGCAATCTCCTGTAAATGTTGCATGTATTTTTTCTCCTTAATTAAAATTCAAATGATACCTACGTATAATATTTTCAACATCTTGTCTCGCTTGTGTTAGCGGTTCCAAAACTTCTGAAATACGTTGCTCTGTAAAACGGTAAGTAGGGCCTGATACAGTGACTGAACCTACCACCTCTTCTTCACTATTAAATACAGGCATTGCAAGCGCCAGTACATCTGCAGTATATTCACCTTTACTGACAGCATAGCCGCATTCTCGTATTTTTACGAGCTCATCTCGAATTTCACTAGCATCTGTCATAGTATTGTTTGTGTAGGAGATTAATGGCACATCAATAACTTTCGAAACTTGCTCATCATTGAGGAAAGCAAGCATTGAACGGTAGGAGGCCCCTACATAAAGTGGTGTTCTACTTCCTCTAGATACTGTAAATTTCACCTTATTGACAGGCTCTGCCTTCAGCAGTGTTAACGCCTCTAGCCCATTTAAAACTGTAAAAATAGCAGTTTCACCTGTTGAATCCTTTAATTTTTCAAGAATAGGCATGCAAAGTTGATCAATGTTTAAAGAATCATACATATTCATTCCAATTTCCCATATGGCAATGCCCAGTGAATATTTCTTAGTAATAGGATCTTTCGTAATAAATCCGTTATTCTCAAATGTTTCAAGAATACGATATAAATTTGTATGATTCATATTCATTGCCATTGCTAGCTCACGTCCACCCCATATAGGCTTTTCCTTCGTAAACATCTTTAACACGGCAATAGATAAATTTAAGGTTTTTAGCATCTCTCTCATCCTTTTGATCTATTTATCTGGCATTAACGGGCAGCCCTAGAAAGTTAGGTGAGGAATTAACTGCCCGAAAAGCCTGATTCGTAAAGTTTAATCTGTAGGGTTGAGGAAAACCCTCACTGATTAGAACTTCACTTTATCTTGTACAAAAGATTACCTATACGGTTACTTCAATAAGGGGGAATTATCGAGATATGTATGGCAACCGTTTGTACAAGATCGATTTAACTTTAATCAGTGGAGGATGAAATTTAGGCTAGAAATGATTTGTCCTGCACGTCATCCCCCACCGATTAAAGCTTCATATTTTCAAAAGTAAGAGAGGTTGCTCCCTCTTACTTTTGATGTAAAAAATCTATGACAGCCGTAATATACACTTTTGCACAACGTACGATATCCTCTACACGCACTTTTTCATTATAGCCATGAATGCTTGGCAAGTAAGCCGGACCATATTGCAGCACTGGAATATTATATTGTCTGAAATGACGAGCATCACTACTTGCCCATTGCATCACACCATACGCCTCTTTCCCAGTAACAAACGAGATATTATCTACGATTGCTTGGCATACATGGTTTTCAGCTGATGTATAGTTAGCCACACTTTTAAATCCAAAACGTTTTATTGAATAGTCAATATTCAATGCATCTAATTTACTTTCCAATATAGCAGTGACTTCTTCTTGTGTAATGCCAAATGGTAAGCGGCAATCTATTTGTACTTTACAATAATCTGGAATAACGTTGGACTTCGTACCTCCCTCAATTGTACCAATATTTACAGTAATTTTCTCTAATACTTCTTGATATTTCAAACGATCTTTTTCCACTTCTCGCATGTATTTCTTAGATACTTCAATTAGGGACTGTACTTCCTCTGGAATAGTAATCTCTAAATCCCATAATGTACGGATTTCATTTATTGCTGCAATCGCATCTACAATGGCATTTCTTCCTGCTAATGGTGACAGGCTTCCATGACCAGGTTCCCCACGAACCTCTAATTCAAACCAGTATGAACCTTTTTGACCAATCGTAGGATTTAATGGTGATGAAGGCTCCGCAATTAAACAGCCATCACCCTTTACTAGATTCCTTTCTAATAGCCATGGGACTCCGTATTCCCCACCTGTTTCTTCATCAGGTACGATTGCTAAAGTCAGTTTTCCTGGTAGTTCAATATTCAATTTCTTCAGCATTTTAGTTGCAAAAATAATTCCTGCCAATCCGGCTTTCATATCACTTGCTCCACGACCAAGCATCCATCCGTCCTTTACTTCTCCTGAAAATGGATCAAAATCCCACTTAGCTAGATCGCCAACAGGAACAACATCTGTATGACCGCAATAGACTAGTTCTTTACCTTCTGCATTTCCAATAGAAGCTACTAAATTAAACATTTTATCCGCAGATTCATATTTTTCATATGGAATATTTATGTTATTTAAATAATCTTCTATAAAAGTTGTTATTTCCGTTGTATCTCCAGGTGGATTAACGCTCGGAATTTGAATTAGTTTTGAACATAATTCAATCAACTCATCTTTATTGTTTTCAACTTCTTCAATTAGTTGTAACTTGAGTGCGTGTAAATCATTGTTCATGAGCAGGTTCCTCATTTCCTTTTGTTTGTAAATGATTCATGCTTCCATATAAAATTTCGATAAGTGCAAATTGCTTTTCATCAAAGAATGAGCATTTTTTAGCACCATAAACCTTAGCTACTTCTAAGACAAATCGAACAACATTTTCTACATCTGTTACATGTGTGGCACCTGTTGCACAGCCCGCCACCACAGATTCTGTTGTAATGGCAACGCCTACAACCGGGCTTGTCGTGGCAACAGCTGGTTGTAAAATACTATTAATATGGAATAAACCATTTCCATATGGTGTAATATCTTGCGTAGTAATTGGCATGACAACAGGAGAAATTCCTGCAGATTGAGTATACACATGTAGTAAGTCATCACTAACCTTTAAAATATAGCCTTCTTTAACGGTTGGTGTGATGGCAAACCCCTTATGGTTACATATTTGATTACCTTTTGTTGTATCAATCGATAATATAGCATCCATCGTTTCATCAACTTCATTTTCATTCATAACACTAATATCTACTGGCGAGTTCATAAACGGTACTGGCTCGTGTGGTAACGTTGGGGCTGTTGGACAAATATGTGTTGTAAAAATAACGTCCCCCTCTAGCTGGTCGCCCTTTAATGCCATATCAATTGTTTTCGCTGCACTTGCCATACAGGCTAGTGCACCATCACCATCAGAAACGAAGCCTGTCATTTCTGGGCGTGCTCCAATTCCACCTAAACGTCCAATAATACCTAAAGTTGGGGCGTTTCCACCTGATGATTTACCGTTTTTCCCCTTGACCAAAACTCTTACAAAATCAGTGGAGCCATTGTCACCCTTAATCGTTTTTACAGTAACATCTGCAGAAGGGTCAATATTGTGTAAGTAACCTTTAACAACCTCCCCATTTACATAGATACTATCCATTAATTCGTATAATTCAATAACATGTTTCAATGACATATTCTTGCGCTCCTTTTTATTACCTCACAACATTTGATAGAGCTTCGTGAAATCGTTAGATAGACGTTTACCCAAGCTGCTAATAAAAGAATGTCTAATGAGGCTTTTTTTCATGTTGTATTTACTTAGTTATAACCAAGCTAATTTAATCTTTGCTATCTCTTACTAATTGGCATTATATAAATGACAAGAGACCTGATGTGTTGCAGTAACTGTATCTAGAGTAGGCTGAATTTGTGAACATTTTTCTGTCGCAAATCGGCAACGTTTATGAAATGCACAGCCGCTCGGTGGATTAACTGGACTTGGAACGTCTCCAGATAAAATAATGCGCTCCTTGTTATCAAAGGGATTATCCTTTGGAATAGCTGATAATAAAGCCTGTGTATATGGATGTTGAGGATTTCCATATATCTCTTCATATGTGCCAATTTCTACTATTTTCCCTAAGTACATAACGGCAATCCGATCACACATATAATTAACAACATTTAAATCATGTGAAATGAAAATATAGGTTAGCCCAAATTCCTTCTGTAAATCTTTCAATAAATTAATAACCTGTGCTTGTACAGATACATCCAATGCTGAAACTGGCTCATCACAAACGACAATATCTGGATTTAATGCAAGTGCACGAGCAATATTAATGCGCTGCCTTTGTCCACCTGAAAATTCATGTGGATGTCGCTTAGCATGATAAGCACTTAAACCAACTGTTTCTAGCAAATCAATCACACGTTTTTTGCGTGAGGCATCATCTCCAATACGGTGAATGGCAAGTGGCTCAGCAATTAAATATTCAATTGTTTTTCTAGGATCCAATGAAGCATATGGATTCTGAAATACCATTTGTATGGATTTACGAGCAGAACGAATATCCTTTGTATTTAAATTTGCTAAATTTGTTCCATTAAACTCTACTATTCCTTCTGTTGGGGTAATTAATTGATTAATAAGTCGTGCGACCGTTGATTTACCACAGCCAGATTCTCCAACAATGCCTAATGTCTCACCTTTATATAATTCAAAGCTTACACCATCCACCGCTTTTACAAATTGAGTTGTCTTTTTAAAAGGAATAGAACTTTTAATAGGGAAATGCTTTTTCAAATTGCTTACTTTCAGTACTAGCTCTCTATTCTGCTGCATTAAAAATTCCCTCCTTACGTTCTACAATTTGCTCTTTCGATTGCAGATGGCAAGCCACAAAATGGTTTTCTCGTACTTCTACTAATTCTGGTGCTTTACTATGGCAGATATCTGTTGCCATTGGACAACGAGAAGAAAAATGACAGCCACTGTGGGGCATCGTTAAATCAGGAGGACTTCCTGGAATCGCTGGTAGCCTGTTTTGCTCCTGTGTGCCCATCGTAATTTGTGATTCTAGTAATCCCCATGTATAGGGGTGCAGCGATTGCTCATATAGTTGCCTTGTTGTAGTGGATTCTACTGTACGTCCTGCATACATCACATTTACCTTGTCACAAAGTTCCCATACAACACCTAAATCATGCGTAATCATAATAATAGCTGTATCATGCTCCTGCTGTAGCTTTTTCATCAAATCGAGAATCTGTGCCTGCACGGTTACATCTAGTGCCGTTGTTGGCTCATCTGCAATTAGCAGCTTAGGATTGCATGCTAGTGCAATGGCAATCATAACCCGTTGTCTCATACCACCTGAAAATTCATGAGGATACATTTTTAGGCGTTTTTCAGGCTCTGGAATCCCTACCATTTTTAACATATCAACAGCTTTTTCATTGGCTTCTTTTTTTGATAAGCTTTCATGGGCACGAATAACCTCGATAATCTGATTGCCCACTGTAAGAACTGGGTTTAAGCTTGTAATGGGATCCTGGAAAATCATCGACATTTCATTGCCTCGCACATTGCGCATTTCCTTTTCTGATATTCCTAGTAATTCGCGTCCATTAAAATGAATTTTCCCATTTGTAATTTTTCCTGGCGGAGAAGGAATTAAACGCATTAATGCTGTAGCAGTAACACTTTTACCCGAACCTGATTCTCCTACAATTCCAAGTGTTTCTTTTTTATTCAATTGTAAATTTACGCCGTTTACAGCTTTCATCGTAGAGCCGCCACTTTTAAATTCAACTGTTAAATTTTCAACATCTAGTAAACATTCAGTCATGATGCCACCCCCTTCCCTATCAAACTTTCATTTTTGGATCTAGTGCGTCACGTAATCCATCGCCTAATAGATTAATGCCAAGCACTGTCAGTAAAATACATATCCCAGAAAATGTTGCCATTTGAGGATTCAACACTAGAAAATCTTTACCATCCTTCAGAATACTGCCCCACGAAGCAGTAGGCGGTTGTATACCTAATCCCAAAAAGCTAAGAGCTGCCTCAGATATGATTGCCCCAGCCGTACTCATTGTGCCGTAGACAATTAATGGTGCAAGACAGTTCGGTAAAATATGACTAAAAATAATACGTGCATGTGTAGCACCTAAAGAATGAGTTACTTCGATAAACTCCTCCTCTTTTACACTTAACACTTGACCGCGCACCAATCTTGCAAACCCTGGTATATTGGCAATACCAATGGCTACGATAACATTTACTAATCCTTGACCTAGCACTGTCATTAATGTAATAGCTAATAAAATGAATGGAAAAGCAAACAGACCATCCATTGTACGCATAATGATAGAGTCTAAACGGCCGCCAAAATACCCTGCAACTAATCCAAGTAAAGTGCCGAATACTGCCCCAAAGAGTACAGCAGCAATACCAACAATCATTGAAATGCGTGTACCATACACTAAACGACTAAACAAATCTCGACCATAGTTATCTGTACCAAGTAAATGCCCATCTGTATTCATCGGTAAAAATGATTTACCAACAGTCATTTCATTTGGTGGATGGGTTGCGATTAACGGAGCAAAAATGGCTACAATCGTCATCAGTGCTACAATTATTAAGCCAATTGTTGCTAATTTATTTTTTAACAATTTTCGTAATAATGTATTTTGCTTTTTGTTGTTATTTACAATTGCTTGTGCCATCGTTACTTTTTCCCCCCATCCGATTCAAGATTTACTTTTGGATTTACTACTTTATATAAAACATCCACGATTAAGTTAATAAGGACAAAGATGAAGGCAATAAAAATGACTGTTCCCTGTACAACGACAAAGTCACGCTTATCAATAGCATCTACAATAAGTCGCCCCATACCTGGCCAACTAAAAATCGTTTCAGTTAATACAGCACCGCCAAGTAAATTAGAAATTTGCATGCCTAGTACAGTTAAAATGGGTGTTAATGCATTTTTAAACGCATGTTTTCCGATAACTAAATATTCTTTAATGCCTTTTGAACGTGCAGTTTTAATATAGTCCTGTGAAATAACCTCCAGCATACTCGATCGTGTAATACGAGCAAATGTCGCCATCGGTATAGTAGCTAAAGCAAATGCTGGTAAAATTAAATGTTTTATATATGCCCAAAGTCCATCATCTAAATTTCCCATCCCCGTAGCAGGTAGCCAGCCGAGATTGACGCTAAAGAATAACACTAGCATGATCCCTAGCCAAAAGATTGGCATAGAGACACCCACTAAGGATATAAGCATTACAACATAATCTATCATTGTATTTTGTTTTCTTGCTGCTAATATTCCAGCGGGAATCCCAATAACTACTGCAATTAGTAACGCTGCCAGAGCTAATATCACTGTATTCGGAAATCTTTCTATAATGAGCCCAATGACAGATTCACTATAAGAATATGAATAACCCAGATTAAGTTGCGCTAGGTCCGCTACATAGGAAATAAATTGTGATGGAATCGATTTATTTAACCCTAACTCTTCCCTTAAATTCTCTACATCTTCCACACTTGCTTGAGGACCTAACATAACAGATGCCGGATCACCTGGAATCATTCTCGTAATAATAAATACGATGATTCCAACTACTAGCAGTGTCGGGATAAGGTTTATTAACCTTTTTAAAATAAATGACCCCATTTTCCAAGACCTCCTTTTCATTATTAGAATCAGTGGTTCATATTGTGAATAACTCAATACTACACCTAGTGATAATTATTTGTAAATATATTTTTTTCTGAATTTTTATAATTTTTTATTTACTTTCTATTTACAAATGTGCTACTTTTATTTCGAACCCTACCATTTTTTGAATCAACGGTTCATATTGTGAAACAAAATACAAGGAGGCTAGCATGTATGAAGAAAATAAACGTCAAAAAATCTGTACTACTACTGTTTTTAACTTTAATGATTGGGATTTTAGCAGCCTGTGGTGGTAACTCTGATAAGAAGAGTACATCAGAAGAAAAAGAAGGCGAAGCTACATCAGGTGGAACATTAAATATCGGTCTTTCAGCAAATTCAAAAACTTTTGATCCCATTAAATACACTGGGGTTTACGAATCACAGGTAATGCGTCAAATGGGTGACACTTTAGTTGTTTATAACAAAGATTTATCAGATATCATTCCTTCCTTAGCTACGGAATGGAATGTATCAGACGATATGTTAGTTTATACATTCAAGTTACGTGAGGGAGTAAAGTTCCAAAAAGGGAAATATCAAGACGGTCGTGATATGACTGCAGAGGACGTAAAATATTCTTTAGAGCGATCTGCAAAAGAATCTGCAATGAATCGACTAAGCGGCGTAACAGAGGTAAAGGTAATTTCTGAGAATGAGGTTGAAATTCATTTAGCATCTCCAAATGCTGCTTTACTTGCAATGTTAACAGACGCAGGTAATATCATTATTCCAAAAGAAGAGGTTGAGGGCTGGGGAGACAATTTCTCTGAGCATTTCATCGGAACAGGTCCATTCCAATTAACTGAATGGAAAAAAGACCAAGAAGTAAAGCTAGTACGTAATGAAGGTTACTGGGGTGAAAAACCTAATCTTGATAATTTAACAATGAAATTTATTTCTGATCAAAACATGATGTCAAATGCATTACGTTCAGGTGATATTGATATCGCAATGGATGTAAAAGGTCAAAATCGTGAAATTATTAACCAAGACAGCAATTTTGAGCTTTTAACAAATCCTGGCTTATCTATTGTCTATCTTGACCTTAATAACAAGGTAGGTCCAACGGCAGATAAGCGAGTACGTGAAGCTATCTACAAGGCTACAAATGTAGAAGAAATTATCACTGGTGTTAACCAATGGGGTGGTGGCGACGTTTCTTATTTACCTCTACCTCCAGGTTCATGGGGCTATGATAAAGGTTTGATTGACTTAGTACCAAAGTACAATCCTGAGGAAGCTAAAAAATTATTAGCTGAAGCTGGATATCCAGATGGCTTTAAAACAGAGATTTTTGTTTCTGAGGCACGTGTTCCTTACGCAACTATTTTCCAAAGCCAATTAAAGAAAAACTTAAACATTGATGTAGATATTAAGGTTCTTGAATGGGGAACTTACAGTGATACAGTTGCTAAAGGGAAAGCATCCATGAATATTGGTGGCTGGACGTGGTATCCAGATCCATACTTCTTCCTATACCAATTGTTCCACACAAATCAAATTGGTGCTTTAGGTAATGGTAAAGGCTATAGCAATCCAGAGGTTGATAAATTATTAGAACGTGCAGTATCGGAAACGGTTGTCCAAGAAGAACGTGCAAAATTATATCAAGAAGCTTTGAAACTAATTTTAGCTGATGTTCCTCGTATTGAATTAGAGGCTACACAAACGGTAGCTGGTGTGAATAAAAAGGTAAAAGGCTTTGAGGTTTCAGCAGATAACTCTGTGCAAATCGTACATCCTAATGGTACAAACGTTTCAATTTCAAAATAATTTAACATGAAAAGTGGAGATGATCAGTCTCCGCTTTTCTATTCATAAGAAAGGGAGCGCAGACGATGACTCGTTATACGAATGGTCTTGTTTTCAATTCTGAGACTCGTAGTTTTGAAAAAAATAATTTTGAAGTACATGGACAATATTTCACACAATTAAGTACGGCTGAAACGGAAATTGATCTTCTTGGTTATTACATTACACCAGGTTTTATCGATAGTTGCTCACAAATCGGATTAGCCGAAATTGGCATACGCTGGGAGGGCGATGATAGCTTTGAGTTTGAATCACATCTACAATATTCAGTTATTGATGGCATCTATCCCTTTGATACAGCGTTTAAAAATGCCCTTTCACATGGGATAACTGCCTCTCATATTGTCCCCTCTCCTAAAAGCTTGGTTGGTGCAAAAACGGCTATCATACACCATACACCTTCAACTGTTGATGAAATGGTGATTAAAAAAGATTTCGGCTATTCCTTCTCAATTGGTCAAAATGCCAAAAGTACATTTTTTGCTGCGCAGAAAAAACCACTTACACGCATGGGAATTGCCAAAATTATGAGAGAAACACTCCAACAAATTCAAGAACAAGAGCCTCTGATTCGCAAAATTTTAGTTCGAGCACATAAAGCTGTCGATATTGAATTGATTGCCCGCCTTCAACAAGAGTTCTCTTTTGAATTTCATATAATTCACGGTACTGAAATTCCACTGCTAGAGGGAGCATCCTTTAATACGGTGATCGCAGGTCCTACCTTCCGTTACATTGAGCATAATGAAATGATGGCACTTTCACCAAAGTTATACTCACAATTGGCTTCTCGTGAAATTCCATTTGTCTTTTGTACAGACCACCCCGTAAGTAGCGCAACTCATCTAGCATTAGAAGCATGTTTAGCAGTTCGAGAGAAATTGCCTCGTCAGGATGCTCTCTATGCATTAACGACAGGTGCAGCAACCTTACTTGGAATAGAGCATCTAACTGGTTCCATTAAAGTTGGACTACTAGCTGACTTTGTTGTTTGGAATAAGCACCCATTAGATTTAGATGCAAAAGTGGTTGCTACTTTTATTAAAGGGAAAAAAGAATACTCATGGGAAGAGGGTATAACAATATGATCATTTTCCATAATGCAAAATTTTTAGCCGTTAATGAACAGAATGATACTTTTGAACAGCTATGGATAGATGATGGTCGCATTGTATATACAGGACTAGCCAAAGAAATCCCTGACAATGCTGAAAAAATTGATTTACAGGGAGCATTTGTTACACCAGGTTTAATCGATATTCATGCACATGTTGGTACATGGGCAGAGGTTACGGAGGATATTAACGATGCCAATGAATATAGTGAACCCTTCACTCCCCTTATGCATGCTTTAGATAGTGTGGATATTCGACACTTCTCGTTTCAGCATGCTCTAGAAGGTGGTGTCACGACTGTTCAAACAGGTCCAGGAAGTGCCAATGTCATCGGCGGTATTTGGAGTATTTTAAAAACCGCGGGACCAACACTTGCTTCAAGGGTTCTTGTTGAGCGCAGTGGATTAAAGGGGGCATTAGGTGAAAATCCTAAAAACGTATTTGGCAATCAATATAAGCGTAAGCCTATGACGCGTATGGCCATTGCTCAATTGTTACGTGATGGTTTTCAACGTGCCACTCGCTTAAGTGAAGAAGAAAAATCGGAGCATGTAAAGCATAATTTAGAGCTGCGACCTTTTATCGAGGTGCTACGAGGAGAAATGCCACTACGCCTTCACTGTCATCGAGCAGATGATATTATGACAGCGATTCGTATTGCAAAGGAATTTAATGTTCAGCTACATCTAGAGCATTGTACAGAGGGACATATGATTGTTGAAGCTGTAAAAGCTAGTGGATTTAATGCAACCGTAGGACCCTATATGCTTACACCATCAAAATATGAAACTCGCAATTCAACACCAGCAATCGCAAAAATTTTTAAAGAACATACTATTCCATTTGCTATTATGACTGATCATCCATTTGTACCAATTCAATATTTGAAGTATTGTGCCTCTGAAGCTATTCGCTATGGATTGGATGAAGAAACAGCATTAAAAAGTATCACCATTCATGCAGCTAAGCTTGTCCAGCTCGATCATCGAATTGGCTCTTTAGAAGTTGGAAAAGATGCAGATTTTGTAGTATGGTCTCATCCAATTTTTGAAACAGAAGCAAAAGTACTACAGACCTTTGTAAATGGTAAAAAATATTACGAAGCGGAGTGAAGAAAATTGGCGAAGTCAAAAATCGCAATAGTAACAATTGGTCAAGCACCTCGCAAGGATATGGCTACTGATATTCAACAATTAAAAGATGCAGGTTTACATGTAACGGAATTTGGTGTCCTCGATTTGCTGACTTCCTCAGAAATAGCAGCACTTGCCCCTGCTAGAGAGGATTCAGATGTTCTAGTTACTCTACTTGCTACAGGGGAACAGGTAAAACTTAGTAAAAAGAAGCTGATGCCTTTTATCCAAAAACGGATTTATGAGCTTCAGGATTTTACTTGGATATTACTCATGTGCACAGGCGATTTCACAAACTCCTTAAGTGGTAAAAATCTATTGCTACCTGATCGTATGATGACCTATTTAGTCAAAGGCATGAATGCTGATTTAACGCTTGGTTTAATAGGGCCTGAGCCTGAGCAGCAAATGACTGTAGCAGAAAAATGGCAGAAGGCTCAATTTAATGTGACCTTCGCTGCCAGCTCCCCCTATCGCTTTAATGAACAGGATCTATTATTAAAGGCTAATGAATTGCAATTACATGGAGCTGAATTACTTATCTTAGATTGCATGGGCTACTCAACTGCCATGAAAAATACCCTAAAAGACAAGCTTACAATCCCTGTTGTTGTACCAAGAGAAGCTGTTTTTACTATTTTAAAAGCCATATGTTAAGTAAAAAAGAGGGTCACTCAATTCAGTGACCCTCTACATAGTGTTGAAAAACTAAATGGTCAAGGGACTCTTTGTGAACACTACTAAGTCAAATGAAGGTGATTTCCGTTCCA
>NZ_JBYTBB010000028.1:0-64595 GCF_058788755.1 Lysinibacillus sp. FW301-JW8 | reverse complement strand
CTGTTGATACTCAAGCATCATACAAGAGGGCTTTTTTTATTTCAAGTCCCCGAAAACGTTTCTAACAGGAATGCTCCTTTTACCTTTTTTTAGAATTATTTAAACAGTACTTAATTATATATTCAATATAAACTCATCCACCCACTCTATACATAGCAAAGCATCCTCCTTGATGTTATAATGTGTTCATTTGAATCACCTTATTTTAAACCTAAACTAGGTATAACACTCAATACACTTCTATAACACTTTATGGAGGATAGACATGCATATTGAAATTCAAAGAAAATCAGAGACTTCTCTTTCTAAACAAATTTTCCAATCAATAGTTGACCATATACGATCAGGTCTATTATCAGAAGGAAGCCAGTTACCTTCTGTCCGAGAATTATCTAAAAAATTAGAAGTTAGTTTTGTTACTGTTGTCAAAGCATATAAAGAACTCGAAAAAGAAAATTATATTGTTTCTATTCAAGGAAAAGGAACATTTGTGAATATTGACGAAACAGATATAAGAAATTCAAAAACAGATGAACCACCGTTTAATTGGCAGTTATCTATACAAGATTATCTACCAAGAGCTCAGTTTTCTCGCTTTCATCACATTCAAGGCGAAATTCAACTTTCTTCATCTATGATTGACCCTGGGCTTCTCCCTAATCAATATTTAGAAAAAGAAATTCATAAAATGCTTTCTGAAAACCCTAGGATCTTATCTCGATATAGTGAAATCCAAGGTGAGTATGAACTAAGGGAAGCTATGTCTAACTATTTAAAACAATTTGATGTACCTACTACACCTGAAAACCTTTTAGTTACAAATGGATCCCAACAAGGAATAGATCTTATCGCTCGTACATTTATTGGTCCAAATGATGTTGTGATTATGGAAAGTCCTACGTATCCAGGAGCGATAGACATTTTTAGAGGAAGAGGGGCTACCATACTGACTGTTCCAGTAGATAGAGATGGTATGAATTTAAATATACTTCAAAATTTGTGCGATAAATACAAACCAAAGATTATTTATACAATACCTACCTTCCATAACCCTACTGGTGTAGTTATGTCACAAAAGCGCCGTAGACAAATTTTAGAGATCGCAAAAAGTATTCAATGTATCATTGTAGAAGATGATCCATGGAGTGAGATTTATTTTGATAAAAAGCCCCCTGCCCCTATTAAAAGTATGGATAATTATGGTCATGTAATTTATTTAAAAGGGTTAAGTAAAACTCTAGCTCCAAGTTGCAGAATTGGAATTCTCTCAGCATCAGGTTCGATTTTTAATCGTCTACTGGCTGCTAAATCCAATGCAGATTTGGGTAGTCCTTTATTAACACAGAAGTCATTATTACCCTTTATTACTTCAAAGAAAATGACAGATCATATGAAAAAATTAAGAACAGCATTACAAGTAAGACGGGATTTGTCACTCGAACTACTATCAAAATACTCTCCTGAAGGGATTACGTGGATGATACCTAATGGGGGATTAAACTTATGGATTACTCTTCCGATTTGGATAGATACAAATCAACTTCTGATAGAAGCAAAAAAAAATCTTGTATCATTTTTACCAGGTTCTGCTTGTTTTCCAGTAGAACAAGAAAAATGTCATTTACGATTAAGTTTTTCATTTATGAGCGAACAACAATTACAACAGGGAATTAAAACTTTATGTATGATTTTTAATGCTGAAATATCTTCGAAAAAAAATAACACTCCAGATTTTTGATAATATTCTTATGAGTAATAAATGGTTATTTTAATCTAGAAAAGGATTTCCAGAAAAAAACGATTACAGAAGTCCGAAGTTTGATTTCATGGCCAGATTAAAATCAGGAGAAGACAAAATTGAAGCTCCATATTACGAAGAGAATTAATTGAGACCGATCAATAGAAGAAGTCTATACGATACTAAACGCCTGTCATGTGTCAATCTAAACAGGCGTTTAGTATTTTAGTTACGTACACTTTAATGCTAATGCTTTTGTACGGCGCTCATTAAATTCTATAATACGTGTTTCATTATTACCACGTTTTCATACGTTCTATTACTTCATCAAGAATAGCAATTTCATTATCATAATCTTTTAATTTACGATAAGCCTTCCCATAAGAACTTTAAAGCGCAGGTGCATTATATCCATTAAAACGTGCCTTATCGAATAATTCTATAGCTCCCACAATGTTGCCGGATTAACGCTCTTTATCACCCTCTATGTAATATGGATAACCCTTATCAAAGCCCTTCTCCCAATTATTTAGATTTTTAATATTTTAACGGTACACGATTATGAATAACATTGATTACTGGTTCCTCTTTAGTAACTGATGCAAATTCCCCGAACTTATTCTTTAAATGTTTCCATACATCAATCAAATGATACGTTGAAATATGACGTCCTAATTCCACTAAGGCTTTCTTTTGATCATTATTGTAATTTGTGACGTAATCATCACCAATGTATATCCATGCCGTGATGGATTTTGCAAATTTCCTTTTTAGCACCTTATTTCCATTCGCTATTAACGTGTTTGTAACCTCATCTTTATACTTTTCTAAATCCCCACCATATATAATACTAATTTCATCTCGCATACTATGTGTAATAAAGGCTACAGCTTTCAGATTTTATGTAAATATTTTTTTATTAAGAAAATTTTAGAAATAACGCAATGAGGCGTATCGAGATTCAGTTACACCTACCGTTGCCCATCTCGATCGCTCTCACAGCTCATAATAAAAGCCTTCCACAATGATGTTGAAGCTTATGATTGCTTGTGATTTTGTTCAACTTCAGTTAATTAAACCTTTTATCTAACAGCTTGAATAATAGCTGAGACAATATAATTTTCTAAATCATAATTAGGTTCTTATTCACGGTTAAATTCTTTGGAATCATTTTTGGTTCAATTGAGATATTTGAAAGCCTGCATCTTTTAAAAGTACTATCTTTCCCATAAATCTTTAGGATTTTATTATATGCACTTATACTATTTCCTTTTAAAAACAGAGAATGGATATATAAAACTGATTCTATTAATAAATTCTTTGAACTTTTATCTAGAAAGTCACTTATTAAATTAATACTATAAAGCATAATATAACAAGAATATTTGATACGAATCATACATATATTAATTTTAGTATTTCATTATAACAGAAGTCTATTATTAACCTAAGATGGATTTATAATATATGCGAAAATTATCTATAAAGATAGGATGATGACAATTATTGAAAAATCGGTTCTTGCTATGGTTATTTTACGTGTATTGTCTGGAAGTATTGAAGTAAGTGCTGGATTGTTGATGCTAAAGTTGAATAATTTAGAAAAAGCATTCTATATTAATACAATGCTTGCATTGGTTGGTCCAACAGTTTTAATCGTAACGACAGCAATTGCATTATTTGGACTAGCTGATAAAATTCCTGTGACGAGAATCATTTGCCTATTTACGGGAATAACACTTATTATTATTAGCTCACATGTTAAGTAATATGGACATGCCATTCTTAATCCTTGTTAGACTCTTTATTATAAACATCACATTTATTAGCCATAATTTTTCGTCCTTTCTGAACAATATCTTTTTGATTATTCATCCTAATTATGTTCATTAGTTTGCTGTAGCCTATGATGACGCTACGTTTTTTTTGAATAAGTAACCTCTACCTTCACAAATTTATATTGAGTGTATCGCATGCACTTATGCAGTTGTGGCGTTGGTTGACCATCATATCCTCCCTCATTCAGGGTCACCTTAACTCAGTGACCCTTTTATAATCTCTATTCGAATTAAAAACGGCTCCACCAGTAATTAAATCTGTCATTTTCCATAAAGCATCTATATGACTTCAATTGCTAAATCTCCCTCCAACTGTGAAATGCTCCTACAAGCACTTTTTTTAGAGTTTCATATGTATCATATTTATTTTAATAGTATTTTTCGCATTTGAGCGTACCCCAAAAAGCCTCGATTGCTTTTTTATTTATCCGACAAGTAGGAGGCAAATAATTCCAATCTGTTTTTCTAATAGAGGTTATTTGACTTTTGTGTCTGTACTTTTGTATATGGTCAAGAACTTGCAGACACTTTGGACAAGAATGTCCAGACAAAAGAAATCAATAAATATCAAAAAGCATAAGCTTTTTACGCCTACGCTTTTTCAAAAAATAATGTTAAGACATCGTTATTCTTTTACAAGCTATTTTTGCTGCTGGAATTTGAACACCAGCACCAAGTGCTGCATCTACTGATTCTCCCCAAGAACCACTGCTAGTCTTTATTTCCTTCCCTGCTGTCAAAACTCCCTCTGCTACCATTTCAACACAATCATAATAGTCTGGATTAGGATTACTTTCAAGATACTGTGCAGCTAATTCGTCTGCTTTCTTTTGTATTGAAAGTCGACCTGGTTCAGCCAATGAACTAAAAACACTCTCAGCTTGCCCACCAAAATGTACTATTACGTCGTTAATGTCTCGACCAGTACGATGTATTTCTCCCATTTCAGATGACATATTTAGTCCTCCCAATCCTTTAAATTTGAACTTTTTAAGTTCACAAATATTTTATCCAACTGAGATTGATCTTATCCATCAACAACTATTTCTTATTGGTTTATATAAAAAATTTAACATGTTTGTCTGGACTTTCTTGTCTCTGAATTTGGTCAAGAATATACATACACATTCTTAAAAATCATCCTTTATTAGTTAGTTGATTTAATATATAATATTCGTGTTTTATTCAATCAATGAAGTATCCAGCCGATGAACAAATAGCATTTTCATTGTTAAAGTACGAACATTTTGGTTTTTTAAAGCACAATAGTTCGTTTAATGTCTTCTGTCAGTATTTTTGTAAACCATCGCTCTAACTATACATATCACTTCAATCCTCTTTCTTTCCAAACGATACTTCTGAAGGATATTTGTTTTTGTTTTAATGACCTCTTTTAGGTTTAAGTCGTTTTATGTTTCATTATTCTTTATTGCTAATAGTAATAGAAAAGTTGCAGCCAAAATAATTACATTTCCAATAAGCCGAATTTTCCTAGTAGAGCAACAATCTGTGAAAAAGAGCATTTCTCAAAGAAGTAAAAATGGCTTCACATTTTCAAAACAGAAAGTTAAGATAATGTTTGCTACTTACGTATGTATTGCATATATGAATAATTTTTATTATATTAGGAAAATATACTTTAAACTAATTACTACAATTTGTACGAATAATCCCCTTTTGAACATTAAGTTATAGGAAACATCCGATAAATTTAAAGTTGTGACTAATGTATTTATATTATGTAAACTAAAATTATTTTGGCGTGGAGGAGGGCTTGATTACGTCTATTCCCCATAAATCTTTGCTTCTCGACTTGCAATTCCCCATTGAAGTTTAATAATTCGTCAACTTCTAATTAAAAATAAATACAGCAAGTCCATTATCATCTCAATTGCCAGTGGACTTGCTGTAGTATAATTTTTCCTTTTTATTCTCTCTCCACTAATCTTAATTTTTCAAAGCCTTTTACAGCTAATGAAAGAGCTTGTTGTTCATTCCATATACTGTAAGGGAAAACTAAACTAATGATTGTTTGTTGTTCCTCCTCTAAGTATTCAACATTTGCACTATTTGCGTAGAAAGATTCACCATTTTCATTTACTAATGCTGTTGTAAAAATATCATTTTCATTTTGATTATCAATTTTATAAGATACTAGCATGGAACCATTTGATAATGCAGCCTGTTGTAACTCTAGTCCTGGAACTACATTTTCTCCTACAAAAACTTGTGTTTCAACCGTTGTTGATGTTAAATCAAATGCCCATTTGCCATCAACCGAAATAACATTTCCATCCTTTTTTAATAAATTTATAGTTTCAATAACTAATTTAGCACCCTCTAATGAAGGTACAGTGATTCCATTAGACTCACTTAGCATTTCTAATGTTGCAGCATGTTTTTTTACATTCCACAAATTAGACTTGCCGCCACTAAAAATTCCCGGTCCAGCAATTGGCTTCGTATCAGATACAGAAGCATGGATTTCTTCACCTTTTACGTTATAAAGTCGATATTCCACGTTCATATGATGCAAATCGTCCATTTGTATATGATCTGATTTAATATTGAGCTGCATAGCAAATCTATACGCATCCGCAAAAAAGTGTTCAAGTGTAATGGTAATATCTTCTGATTGTTGTGATTGTGCCACATATTGCACATCTCCATGATCACTTGCTACTTCAATTCCAGGATCCTTTAAGCCGAAAAAGGTTTGTAATTTTGCTAGAACTGTATCATTTGTTAACAAAACACCCGAAACTAGCGCAATTGTGGCTACAGCAACTGCCACAGGTTTAATCCTTGATATTTTAGTTTTTTTCTTTGATAGCTGACGAATCTGTTCATAGGATTGATCAAAAGCTATTCGAACTGATTGTGGTAACTCTTGCTCTTTATTCATTTCTTGCTGTAAGCGTTCCTCTCCACTGTTTTTCATAGCGATTGTGCCTCCTCAACATAATAGTTGCTTTTCAAATATTGCTTTGCCCTCGAAATTCTCGATTTAATTGTACCTTCGGGTTCATGTAGCAATTCACTAATTTCCTTAGTTGTTAGCCCATTCACATAATACAGTGTTAATGCAATACGATAATTTTCTTCTAAGCTATTCAACGCATCGTCTAACTCAAGTGGTAAATGATCTTGATGTGGCAATGTATTCAGTGTTTCTGAATCGAGTGATATAACCTGCTTATGCTGCTTCATAAAGCGATAACAATTGTTCAATAAGATGCGGCAAAGCCACGTATTAAAATATTTTACCTCTTTTAAAGTGCCTATTTTTTCAAATGCAGTTAAAACCGTCTCTTGCAATAAATCTGCTATATCTTCATCTTTTAGACCTAAAATCTTTGCCGTACGATAAAGAATCAATTCATATTGACTAATTAACTGTATAAACGCTTCTCCATCTCCTTTTTGAGCTTTTTTTACTAGAAATTCAGATTCCATCTATAACACCTCTTCTTTCCTTACATACCGTTAGAGTATTTTGAATAGTAATTAGTTGCATTGAAGTTAAATGTTTTTATAAAGCTATTGTACTTAGCATTTAAGTACATGAAAATAATGACGGTGTTTCGGGAAATCAGTCGGTTTAAAAGATATTTGATTAACAAACAAAATAAAAAAACAAGAGTTAGTCAACAAGTGTTGAGTTTGCTCTTGTTTTTTTATTCGTATTTTCCTTAGCTAAGGTTTTAATTTTATGTAAACTGTAACTGTAAAACCTAAGACCATTCTTAACTATTGAATCCTCTTTGAATCAAGAATAAACATAGATGAATCGTGTCCCATGAATATTTTACTTCCTGTATAAAAAGTTTTGAATTGAATATCCCTATACCCTATTTTAGTCATAATGTCGGCTAGCTCTTCTGGATTAAAACCGTTATGAACAATATCTGAAACTATTTTTTCATTTTTATTAAAATCTACGATTAGTAAATGACCGCCTTCATTTAGAACATCAAATAATCTTGATAAAACTAATTCAACATCATGAATGTGGAGTAGAACCTGAGTCATAAAAATATAGTCGGCTTGTACATGTAAATCTGACAAACTTTCCTTTTCAATATCAAAGCATAATGAATCTACATTTTGAATTTTTAAATCAGTTATTTTTTGGTTTAATTGATTAATCATGTTTTGTGATGTATCCAGAAAAAGTATAGAATTAAACTCGTTTAACAAGTTCATTCCGACAAGACCAGTTCCACACCCAAAATCAATAGCATTCTTACTTTTAGTATCAATTAAAAAATTTTGTATGGCATCTGATGAAATCTTTGCAATTTGGATTCTTTCAGGAGTGTCATATATATTAGCTATCATTTCAAACTTATCAGTATTTCCCATTTCAATCTCTCCCTATCAGCAATATTAAACAAGTCTCATTAGCTTACATTTCTTCATATCACAATTCAACATTTAACTCAATGGTTCTCAACAAGTGTATTACTTGGTGTTAACTCCATATCAATAACCTTTTTGAAGAATAAATCAGGAAATTTTTATGATGGATCTTATTATCTTTTAAAATTTTATTCCTCATTTGATTTTTTATAAACTTTTACAAAACTGTTCAAGTCTATTTCCTTTGACAATCATATCACAACTGAACGTTTAACATTTATATAAACCTAAAGAAGTAAATTGCACAGTTAGTACAAAAAACGTTTATCTTTTTTAATTAACGCATACGTTAGTTAACGTTCATTAACTTTCCAATCTTCTTCATACAAAGAACACGCCTGGTTATTGCTCTAATATATATAGTATTGGAAGTAAAATTAAACCTATTAGAACAAGTATAGGAATCGAGGAAAGAATTAAAGCAAAATTTCGTAACTTACCCTTTTGGCTAAAAAATGCAGCTAGAAATGACGTTATAATTAATAAAATGACCAAAATGTCCCCAATTTCCGAGGTTCCGTTCACTACGATTGGTGTAATAAAAGAAAAATTAATGAACAGAGAAAACAGTAACAATGAAATAATACTTAAATATCTTTTTATCATAATTACTTCCTCTCCTCTCTCTTTTATACAATTGACTATATTTAACATAAAAAGTTTCCTTTTGTTTAAATTAAATTTTCCAGTTAAGTTAGCATACCTCATAATTTAATGAATATTAACATAAATATCCAAAAAAATCACCTCACCATATAGAAATCACTACAGGTAAGATGATTTTAATCAACTTAAAAATAAAGAAATTTAAACTGATGCATTCTTTTACTGAAGACATATAGGAACACTTTTTCTAAGTAATGTTCAAATCAAAAGAATAGACTAAAAATTTTATGCAAGTTTCAAGACCTAAGTAATGATTTTTTACTGGACTAAGATATTCATATTGCACTTTCGATTGAAAAACTATTGGAAAAAACCTTGATTTCTCATCCTTTAAGAATATGTTTTTGCATCATAAGTTACAATTATACTTCTTCATCATTGAGTTCGTAACGTCTATATTTGACCATTGATATAATTCCTAGAATAGGTCCAATCGCTAAAATTGAAAATCCCCACTCCCAACCAAGGATCTTCTGAATAATAGGGATGAGATTGATAGAAAATATAGTAATTAGGAAACCAATACACATTTGAAAGGTAAGGGCTGTACCTACATATTCAACTTCAGCAATTTCTGAAACTGCTGCAGAGAATTGGGCCGAATCGGAAATGACAGACATCCCCCAAATCATTGCAATTATGAGTGTTAACCAAATAGATTGTCCAAATGTAAAACCTATTAAGATAGAACAGATGGCACTGATTAACATAGAAATAATCGTTAAATTGGCTCTTCCGATTTTATCTGAGATTAGTCCACCTACCACACATCCAATCCCTCCTGCAATTCCTATTGAAATAAATGAGGATAATGCAATGAACCAATGCGGAGTTTCTGATGAATAGGTTAAGAAACTAGCTGTTAAGAAAGCAGGAAGCCATGTCCACATTGCGTATAATTCCCACATATGGCCAAAATAGCCGTAGTTCGCAAGCATTACTGGTTTATTCACTACTACTTTTTTTATTAATTGAAATGAGAATGGCAATTTTTGTGATGTTACAGGAGCATCTTCTAAAATAGTAATGACGATAATAGCCGATAATAGAGACAATACTGAGCTACAAATTATCACGAATTTCCAACTTAATGAAGAAAAAAACACCACAACAAAATGTGGTAATGATGAGCCTAATGTTAAAGCTGCTATTAAGATACCAATCGCCAACCCACGTTTTTTAGGAAACCATTGTGATAAAATTTTTACAGCTATTGGGTATACACCAGCAAGGGTTATGCCAGTTAAAATCCTTAATAGAATTCCGAATAAGCTGGAATTGACTAGAATTAGCAGGGTATTCAATATTGCACCTAGAAATGCTGAAATTGCAAAAACCTTTCTTGGATTAAAACGATCAGCAATCCCAAAGTATGAGCTAAATAATGCTCCTATTACAAATCCAATAGGAACAGATGCAGAAAGCCATGCTTCCGAATCTGAGCTCAAGTTCCAAGCTGTAATTAACTCAGGTGCAATCACTGATGCACTATACCATAAGCTTAAAGCGCATAATTCTGATAAACCTATCCATAACAATGCTCTCCAAGAACCTTGAATCATCATATCCCACCTCTGAAATAATATTGAATAATATAAATTATACAAGGATTAAGATATACTTCTCCATGGTTTTTGCTCTTTCAATAAATTAAATAAAATCTACCACTGATCGCATTATTTGGTTGGATAATAATCGTGTTCACGTGTTTAAAGGTTATCTCTATTCATTTTCCTTTTTAACGGCCTGAATAATTGCTGAGACAATATAATTTTCTAAATCATAATGAGGTTCCCATTCACGGATAAATTCTTTTGACTCGTCTTTTGGTATGATTGAGATATTAGTAAAGCCTGCATCTCTTAAAAGTGTTTTGTATTCTTCAATTGAAATGGCACCAGAAACACAGCCAGAATATAGATTCATATCTAATAAATAACTCTCTGGTAAGGCTGCTGTTAACACAATATCTGAAATTGCTAAACGACCAGCTGTTTTTAAAATACGGTATGCCTCTTTAAATACCTGTGGTTTGTTTGGCGATAGATTGATCACACAATTTGAAATGATAATATCAGCGGTATGATCAGCAACTGGCATGTGCTCAATTTCACCTAAACGAAATTCTACTTGTTCATATCCAGGCTTTTCTGCATTACGACGTGCCTTAGAGATCATTTCAGGTGTCATATCAATGCCAATTACCTGACCGTCTTTTCCTACTTTTTGGGCAGCCAAGAAGCAATCGAAGCCACCACCTGACCCTAAATCGACAACAATTTCTCCAGGCATCAAGTCCGCGATAGCTTGAGGGTTGCCACAGCTAAGTCCCATATTTGCTCCGTTTGGGATAGAAGCTAGTTCCTCATTTGTATAGCCCATTTTTTGCGAAATCTCTTCAATGGAAACATTTTGATTTCCTTTTGGGCTACAGCAGCTAGGAGCTGGCGTACAGCATCCCTGTGTACTGTCTAATTTCAATGCTAGCTTCGCATAGCTTTCACGTACATTTGCACGAATATTATCTTCACTTTTCATCTAAAATCCTCCTTTTATGGTTTTAAAATATTTTTTCTGCCAGCGTAAAGCAACCCATACAAGTCCAATGAGTACTGGTACTTCAACAAGAGGTCCAATAACAGCAGCAAAAGCCACACCACTGTGGAGTCCAAAAACACCTACAGCTACTGCAATGGCTAACTCAAAATTGTTACTAGCTGCTGTAAAAGATAGGGCTGCTGTAACAGGATAAGATGCACCTGCTTTACGAGAAGAGAAGAATGAAACAGCGAACATCACCACAAAGTAAATAAATAATGGAATAGCAATTCGTATTACATCGAGTGGTAGTTCAACTAATTGCTCACCCTTTAATGCAAACATCATCACAATTGTGAATAGAAGTGCTATTAAAGTAAGTGGTGAAATTTTTGGTAAAAACTTTTCCTCATACCACTGTTTTCCTTTTGTTTTCATACTGATCCATCGTGTGAGGAACCCAGCAGCAAATGGTATGCCTAAGTAAATAAGTACACTCTTGGTAATCTCCCACATAGAGATGGATACATTAATTTTCTCTAAACCAAACCAACCAGGTAATATATTTAAGAAAAAGTAAGCAAAAATCGAATACGTCACGATTTGAAAAATGGAGTTAAAAGCAACTAAACCAGCTACATATTCACGGTCTCCACGAGCCAGATCATTCCATACAATCACCATTGCAATACAGCGAGCTAATCCAATCATAATGAGCCCAGCCATATACTCTGGATAATCACGTAAGAAGATGATCGCTAAAAAGAACATCAAAAATGGTCCAAGTAACCAGTTTTGAAAAAGTGAAAGTAGAAGTACCTTCCAATCCTTAAACACTCGCCACATTTCCTCATATTTCACTTTCGCCAATGGTGGATACATCATCACAATTAACCCTATAGCAATCGGTATCGATGTTGTGCCAATAGACATGGTCTCTAATGCTTCACCAATATCAGGCATTGTGACACTTAATAAAACACCTACCCCCATTGCAAGAAATATCCAAAGCGTGAGGTAACGATCTAGAAAAGATAGCTGTTTAGTTAAGGGTTCATTATTCATTTATTTCTCCCCTTCATGGCAACAGTCTGAGACACAATTACACCTATTTAATGGCTGAATTTGTGCTAAAATTCCCTTCATCAGTGGGGTTTGATCTTCCACTAGACGATAATGCTTCCAGGTCCCTACTTTTCGCTCAGTAATAATGCCTGCCTCCTTTAATTTACGTAAATGCTGACTAACTGCTGGTTGTGATATACCTAAAACATCTACAAAATCACATACACATACTTCACCATGTTTCATGCATGCAAGTAATTTAATGCGATTCAAATCAGCTACTGCTTTTAATTGTTTTTCAATTAGTGTGTTTTCCATTTATCTGCACTCCTTATATAACCATATACTTATATATAATTTTAAATAAAATCCCCTGACTAGTTAGAGGTAATTAAATTTATATATAATTATATACTTATATTAAAGTTACTAAGTAATAATTACAATACATTCCTTCAAAAAAATTTTAGCAAAGACCTTTTTACAAGAGATTGATACTTTTGAATTTAGGGACATGAAAATAAAACGGTATTAATTTGGTAATATTGGAACTCGCGGAATTCTGGATAATTCGTAAATTATAAGTTTTCATTCATCATATTCTCGGTTACAAAGCTTATAGAGAATAATGATATGGCTCACAACCCTGCCAAGTATTGTGTTCTTCTACTTCAAAGCCATAAAGTTATGTGATAATTTCTATCCCATATTTGTTCACTTGGTATATTTGTTTCAAAACATTTCTTTCCTTCCCCTATTTGTTCATGATGTTTCCCATCTAAAAAATGATTCGTCTCGATTTACTTTCTCAATATTGCACTGAATATAACAATCATATATTGTTGAATTCTGTGGTATGGATCATTAGCTTAAACTATTCAACTAACTTAATGGAGGAGTTTAATCGAATGAATAAACAGGACCAGCTAAATAGTATTAAAGAGGATTTTATGAATTGTCAAAAAGTACTATTGGCAATTGGGGATGAAACACGTCAATCAATTTTACTGGTTTTAATGGGAACGGATTGCCAAACAGGATTACGTGTAGGTGAAATCACTGATAAAACCCATCTTTCTAGACCTGCTGTGTCACATCATCTGAAAATTTTGCGAGATGTGGTGTTATTTTAACTTCTTTCAGCGGGTGTCCAAACACCCGCTGAAAGAAGTTAAAGCCTCCGGCGGATGTCACGGCATAATTGATTGCGCAAAGAAGGTACAAAAAACTTTTATTATATTGATATACGTACAAAATTAGGTTTATTAAAAACACTTGTCTTAGATATTGAAACGTTATTTAAAAGCTTTTATTGAAATTACAGGCACATACATTATTTGGAGGTATAAAAAATGAGAGCAATGATTATTGATGGATATGGCAAAGCCCCAATGCGTTTAGCAGAGATACCTATACCTGTAATTAATGAATATGAGGTTCTTGCAGAAATTTATGCTGCTAGTATTAACCCTATAGATTTTAAAATACGTGATGGGAAAGTTAAATTGTTAATTAAATATAACATGCCACTAATCCTTGGTAATGATTTTTCGGGTGTTGTGGTAAAGGTTGGCGCAAAAGTGACTCGTTTTAAGGTTGGGGATGAAATCTATGCACGTCCACGTAAGAGCAAAATTGGTACTTTTGCGGAATACATCTCTATACAAGAAGATGACATAGCCCTAAAACCTAAAAATTTGAGCTTTGAGGAAGCCGCATCAATCCCACTAGTTGGATTAACCTCATATCAAGCTTTACTTGACATAATGCAATTACAAAAAGGACAAAATATTTTGATTCAAGCTGGGGCTGGTGGTGTTGGTACCTTTGCTATTCAACTGGCAAATTTAATGGGTGCCACTGTTGCAACGACTGTTAGTGAAGCAGGTGCAAATTTAGTAAAATCTCTTGGTGCAGATGAAGTCATCAATTACAAGACAGAAAAATTTGAAGATAAATTGAAAAATTATGATGCAGTATTGGATACACTTGGAGGTAAAACTCTCGAAAAATCTTTTGATATTATCAAGGATGGAGGAAAAATTGTCTCCGTTTCGGGAATGCCGAATGCCCGTTTTGCTAAAGAATATGGTTCAGGTCTATTCAAAGCGTTGTTATTTTCAGCAGCAAGTCATAAGCTTACGGCACTTGAAAAAAAGCATAAAGTACAATATACGTTTTTGTTTATGAAGCCAAGTGGCGATCAATTACGCATTATTGCAGACTTTATTGAGACTGGTAAAATCAAACCTGTCATTGATAGAATTTTTTCATTTGAAGATGCTCAAAAAGCGATGGAGTTCGCAGAGTCAGGAAGGGCTAAAGGGAAAATAATTTTAAAAATGAAATAGTTATCAAACGCTACATCGAGATAGAAAATAAATATCCCACATTAACTGGCAGTAATTTATCTGTACCGGAAGCGAAGCGGTAGTAAGACTCCCACCCCAAGGCTTAAGGAGACCTGAGGAGTATAGGCGGGAGATCAACTGCCCGTAAAAGCCCGATTGGTGAAGACTAATAATCAGTGGAGATGAGGAAACCCCACTGATTGAAGTTTCACTTTATTAACTCAACTTTCACAGAGCAAAAGCAAAATAGGAAGGCAGGCCTGATATAGCTTTGCAAGCCTTTAATCAAAGCCCCTTCCCTCACTTAGAGATTGCGCCAATGCAACAAACTTTTTTACTCCTTCACTTAGTTGCTTTTCATTTGCGTAAGAATAGCTCAAACGTATCCAGGATGATTGTTGTTTTAATGGATCAAAAACTTGACCTGGCACAAAGGATATAGATTGTTCGATACTTTTGGTTAATAATAATTCAGTTGGAATTTTATCTGGAAGCTGCACCCATAAATTAAGACCACCTTTTGGACTGGTCCATTTCCAATCTGTTACCTTCAGCTCTTTCTCCATGATTTCTTTTCGGATCTGTAGGGCGATCCGGATTTTCTCCAAGTGCTGCTGCAATCTTAGTGATGAAAAGTAATGGAGAAAAATTTTTTGATTGAGAAGTGGTGAGCCATTATCAGCTAACGATTTTACTGTTAGCAGTGAATTCATTAGTGATGATTGACAAATAACAGCTGCAATTCGCAAACCAGGTGAAATATATTTGCAAAAGCTTCGGATATAAATGACTGTGCCAGCAGTATCATATGTGTAAATTGGTGGCGGCGGGGCATGATCAAAATATATATCGTGATAGGCATCGTCCTCAATTAATAGAAATCGATATTGTTCAGCTAACTCTACTAATTTTTTGCGCTGCTCGACAGAAACAGTATAACCAGTTGGGTTATGGAATGTGGGATTGAGATAAAATAGGCGTGGCCTGTATTGTTTAATATAGGTTTCAACCTGTTCTAAATCGTACCCCTCTGGATGGATATCAACCGTTATAATCTGTGCTCCTTGTGCTCTAAAAATATCAATCGCAGCACTATAGCTTGGACGTTCAAATAAAACGACGTCTCTTGGTTTAATAAAAATTTGAGCGATTAAGTGAATCGCTTGCTGTGAGCCAGAAGTGATTAACAGATCGTCTGCACCCAGATGAGTTTTATACTGATTGATAAAATATTGAGTAAGTGTTTCGCGTAGCTCTAAATCACCTTGCACAGTTGAGTAGGTTGCAAGTACTTTTGGATAAAGGTCAAACACTTCCTTCACGTAATCTGAAAAATAATGATTAGGCAAAAGATTTGGATCAATTAACGCCTGAGAAAAATGATAGGAAACAGGTGATTGATGGATTTCAGATAAATGATTTTTCTGTACGTATGCAGAAACAATTGGATTGTCCAGATCAAGATCTTTCGTTACAGTTGATTGGACAAAATAGCCTGCTTTATCTTTTACATAAACTTTGTCATGCTTTTTCAATAATTGATAAGCCTTTAAGACAGTTAATCGATGAACATTCATTGCAGTTGCTAATTGCCGGACTGAGGGAATCCTTTCATGTTCTTTCCATTCTTTCCGTTCTATTCTGTGCAGTACATAATCATATACTTTCTTAAAAAGATAGTCTCCATTTTGAATCGCTTTGCCCACATCGATTCCTCCTATTCAAAACGATTGTACCACGTTCTAATCTAATCTGTTCTATCTTTTTCAATCTGTTCTACTGCCCTTCTTTTATGATAGAAAAAGAGGAGGAGTTTTATATGGTTATTATTAATTATTTCTTTATGTGTTTGATTTTTGGAACGACATTTTTAGCGATTAAAATTGGTGTTGATGCAGGAGTACCTCCATTTTTATCAGCTGGACTTCGTTTTTTCATTGCTGGTTTGCTACTATTTAGTTTTATGGTTTGGAAAGAAAAAACGACAATAGGGTTTTTATTTCGGAAAGAAATGTTTTTTACAGGAGTAGGTTTAACCTTTGGGACGTTTGCCGCATTATATTGGGCAGAACAGTATGTGACATCAGGAATTGCAGCTGTCTTATCTGCTACAGGTCCAATGATGATCATAGTTATTCAGATATTCATATTGAAGCAAAAAGGAAATCGGAAATCATTCATTGGTTGTATCGTCGGAGTTATTGGTGTCACGCTCTTGATCTTACCAAGTTTTTCAATTGAGATTAGTCCCTTCTGGATGGTTGGCTGTCTCGCCATTATATTGGGTGAAGTTTTTTACGCATCTGGAACGATTTATACGAAGCATGTCATCCAAAAATTTGAAACGACATCCCCGATTGCTTTAAATGCAGCACAAATGATGCATGGTGGGGTTTTATTAATCATTTTATCTTTTTTTACTGAGAACATTCAGCTTGATTATCTTTTAAGCCCAGCTTCAATTGGCTCTCTACTTTATTTAACTATTATTGGTTCAATGATTGGCCATAGTATTTATTATTGGCTTGTCTCACGGACAAATCCTGTTTTTCCTTCTACATGGCTGTATATCTCACCAATCATTGCCGTAATACTAGGTGTTACCTTCTATCATGAATATATTTCTTGGCTAACAGGTATAGGAGCTTTGACGATTATAGTAGGAACGATTCTAGTCAATTTCGAAACATTACGGAAGCTGTTTTGGAGGAAGGAGGCTGTTCTTCAGGATATTAAAAATTAACCTGCTAAATTTTGTCCTGGTAAATTATAAGTTTAATAATAAATAAGATAGCAGAAAAACTCGGAATTGAATTAGATTGTTGAAGTACAGCAAGAATTTTTATGAAGCAAATCTAAGTTAATAGCGTGTTTGTGCTATCCAATTAATTTTCAGGTTAGCTTTGGTAATGAGTAATTAGTGATACGCGTATATATTACAAAATTTGCTTTACTCTTTCGACTTTCTAATGTAACAAAACTTTTACATCGATAAAATCTAATGATAAAGGAGACTAAAGTTATGGAAATTTCTAAGGGAGTAGAGATGCTCCAGCTTGAATTTCACGGAAATATTATTCATCCCACTCTTTTATGGGATCAAGAAATGGCTGTTTTAATAGACACTGGGTTCCCTAGTCAATTTGAAGATTTAAGGGTGGCAATGGAGAAGGTCGGGGTGTCGTTCGACAAGCTAAAAGTTATCATTTTAACGCATCAGGATATAGATCATATAGGTAGTCTTCCTGAGATATTACAGAAGTGTGGAAGCAATATTAAAGTCTACGCTCACGAACTAGATAAGCCTTATATTCAGGGGGATTTACCTCTTTTGAAAGATGGTCACATAGAGAATCCACCAAAGGGAAAAGTGAATGATACCTTGAGTGACAGCCAAGAACTGCCGTATTGTGGAGGGATTTGTATCATTCATACTCCTGGGCATACTCCTGGCCATATCAGCCTCTATTTGAAACAAAGTAAAACATTGATTGCTGGGGATTCGATGTACAGTGTAAACGGAATAATTGAGGGAATTCATGTCCCAACCGTACTAGATTTAAAAGAGGCTCGACTCTCTTTGAAGAAATACCTAGACCTCGACATTGAGTCTGTGGTTTGTTACCATGGAGGATTAAGTAAGGTAAATATTCATGATCAGATACAAAAAGTAATTTCATAATCAATTATGCCTCGGCATAATCGACTCTGGAAGCTTTAACTTCTATCAGCGGGTGTTTGAACACCCGCTGAAAATTCTACAACTTTCTTCAGTTATCAGTCACAGTAATTGAACAACTGTTATTTTTAAATGATTAGAAACTCTATTTTAAAAAAAGTTAAGGAGTATTCAATAATGGAAAATAGTAATTTATTAAGGAATGACTTTATAATTATTACAGGTGGACCTGGCGCCGGTAAAACGACTCTATTAGATGAATTACAGAAAAATAATCATAAATATGTTCCTGAGGTTGCTAGGAAAATTATTCAAACACAGATTTCTTCCAATGGCGATGCGTTGCCTTGGGGAAATGTAACAAATTATCGTGATCTAATGTTGGATCAATCTATAGAAAGTTATATTTCAGCCTTGTCGAATCCTTCAGATCAACCTCTTTTTTTCGATCGGGGTATTCCAGATGTCCTTGCCTATTCACATTTAATAAAAATTCCTACTTCGGAAAAAATTGAAACTGCCGTCAAAAGATACAGATATAACAAAAGGGTATTTATTTTACCTCCTTGGAAGGACATATACAAAACTGATGATGAGAGAAAGCAGAACTTTGAAGAAGCCGCCGAAACTTATAAAGTCATGTTTAGAACTTATGAGAAACTTGAATATGAGCTTATTGAGGTACCCAAAATAGGAGTGAAGCAAAGAGCAAGCTTTATACTTAAAAATATTATACCGTTAAGGCACTTTCAAAGTTAAACGTTTGCCGCAAACGGGCAAGATTATTGAATAAAACTTTATTTTACCCAATCCAAAAAAGGATAGAGTTTTGTTATGGAAATATTTCGTTTTTAATGACTTATTATAACATTGACATTATCTAACTGTGGGTGGTGTCAGCTTCGTTAGTACTCCCTATTAGTTGCTTTACTTTACTCCCTTTGTTTAACCATTAATAGAACTTTGAATGGATTTTCCCAGAGTAGAGATTTCCCTTATTATTGCAGATTAAAAGCTTAATCCCCTTTTCAATTTCTTCTTCATCTCTTTCTAAGACGGCTCTCCTGTAAAAAGACAATAAAGTTATTTTTTTTATAACCTAAAACAAGTAACCCCATTCTAAATTTAGACCAGGGTTAAAATATAGTTGTTTAATTTTCGATATAAGATAGTTCACTGTACTAAAAAATACTACAATAAGATCGTTTGAAAATCTAAGGTTTTTTCAACAACAGCGCCCGATTGTTGAAGTACACAATGTTTTTATTCTTCAAAGTAAATTTGTACAATCGCGAATTGCCTATTTTCAATTTTTACGTCAACACTTATTTTTGCCTATTTTTCTCGAACAAAAGGGGGTTCAAGTAATTCCAATTTTCCTGATTAATTGTTTCTATAATCTCATTTTCGTTAACATATTTTGTTAATGTTAAATATTTTAATGGTTTTTCAGTAATTTTCACCATCTTTTTATCGCTAGTATATAGTTGCCAAACTGCCACCGTTACTGCTGAAACATCTCCATCACCCCACTCATAGAAATCAGAGAAAGCATTCCTGCAAATCCCATAAATATAGAAAATATTATTAATAGACGCCGTTTGGAAGATAATCTAGCATTTCTTAGTGCCAAACTATTTTTCTTATATTGTTCTTTTATATCATTCTTCACTTCTTGTTTTCCCCCTCTGTTTTAGTAAGATAAAGATATATTGCTTCGGCTATAATTTTTTCTGTAAATAGGATCCAATCAACATACTTTTATTACATAGGTTTCAATTTTTCTTGATATTCTTTCTCCACTAAATGGTCCTTTAATGGAAAAAAACGCATTCTTTATTAAAGAATTGCGCCCGATTGTGGAATTTTATTTTTAAGGGAGAACTGTTGATAGCTTTGGCTAAAACGATTCTATTATTCAACTAAGGTTGTAACAGCAATGCTCCATACAATTAATACAAAAGATATTGTTAACCAAATTGTGTTAGCAGTAGTTGGTTGTTCTTTTTTTACTTTCTTTATTATTTCTACAAGGTTTATACAAAATATAATAGCTAAAATCGGCATTAAATAAACACTAATGAACACAAATACTATCATATATGAAACGTTCACCTCCATAATGATTATACCAGATTCTTACAATTTCACTTAGCTTTTATTAAAGAATATGGCCCTTTAAAAGAAAAAGACGCGTTCCTAAATAACCGTGCCCGTTAATGGAATAACTAAACTTCATTTTGTGGCCTTGAAGTGTGGTTCCAAACTTGTATTTGGGAACGTTATTTGTTTTAAATTTGCATACTTTATAAAGTCATTTTGATTACTAAGGCTCAATTCTTCAAACAAAACCAATTAGTGCATCATTTGATTAAATATGTAAATTTGATAAATTGCAGGAACTCCAAACGCAAGAAAAAATGTAATGACAGCAAAAATTTTTGATTGTTTTATCAAGCGCTTATCGTCTTGTTTTAAATGTTCAAAATATGAAAGAATGAAATAAAGACACACAGCTAACATTAGAACTGTAAATATCCCCATGCCACTTCCTATTAGCCCGTTTAACGTAAATGAATCCATCTACAATCATTTCCTTTCTATTACTCAACGTTCAAATTATACCATTTATTTTTGCGGATTTTAAGCGTGGTTTTGTTACCTAACTTTCTTTTAGGAATGTTTTTGAAATTATTTTAATAATTTATACAACGATAAAATTCTGTTATAGTAACTTAGGGTTTCTAACTAATTCCTCCATATATATCACATTGAAATTCCATCTCTACGATATGTGAAGAAATAATACCACTTTGCGAGTATTTTCCTCCCACCGCAATTTTATATACAGTATTACCATCAATTAAAGACTCCTCATAGCCTAGTTGTGTCCAACTTCCATTAGCGTCCGCAGCTTCCGAAGAAATACCGTTAAATACTGAAAATAGTTGTCTTCCCTTTGATGTATTTTCGTTTAATTGTGTATCAAAAGAACCTTTAAAAATAATGTTTGCTTCTTTGGAACCTATTTTTAACGTTACTGTCTTCGGTACTGACATCGGATTATAACGTTCATTATTTTCTACAACAACAATTGACACATTAGCTCGCTTTTTTGCTAGCTGTTCAAAGTCTTCTATTTCAATCCAATATTCATCAAGAAAATCTGTTATAGGCTCCAACTCTAGTTCAAAGCCTTCGTTATTTTCTGCATTTACTCTTTCTATGATAGCTACATATTTTTTATAATATTCTTGTTTTTGCTCTTGCGTTAAGTTCAAAGGAATCGGTTCTACTTCTTCTGTTTTTGTAGTATTAGCCTCGTTGTTAATTGTTCTGGAACGTTCAGTAGCCAACGATTCTGCTGTAGTTTCTGTGTTATCAGTTTCATCATTAATACAACCTGATAAAGCCAATGTTCCTAATAAAATGCTTATGTAAAAATATCTTTTCAACATTTCCACCCCATTTAATATTATTAAAAAAGTTACTTTAATAATACCATAAATGGATTTTATTAGGTTTTAAGTGTTTTAAATTCCCAAAGCGTCGTTTGGAAACATATCATAAAAGGTTGTTATTCAATAATATGGCCCGATTGTCGAATAAGAAAAAAGCCTACATATCAACACAGGATTTTTAATCAAACTTTATTATAAATGATCGAACTTTGTTTTAAATGATCAAACTTTTTTATAAAACTATACCTGCTGAGGGACCTAGCTTGATCGATGTGCTCATAAAGATTAAAATCTATGACTCATTATTATTATTTTCTTCCAATTCAAATTGTTTTTTATTGAATATATAGTGTTCCTTGCAAGGCCAGTTTCTCGATGAATATTCATGACTGATTCATTTTGCTTTAATAATTGGACTACTACGTTATATATAAGACGATCCTTGCCCTTTGCTTCAGCATGATACTTTTTAGTCTTACCCTTGAAAGCTCCACGTTCTTTTGCAAGAGCAATTCCTTCTCGCTGGGCTGCTTTTATCCTTACCCCTTCTTCTACCTGTCACTTTAGGAGTTATTTTGCACATCCAACTTGAGGTAGTGTCAGGAACTGTATATTTACAACGTTAAGGAAATTACAATATTGAAAAGTCGAATTTCTCAGTATTAAAAAATTGAGAAATTAGGCTTTTTTCGTTTCAAGAATTGCGCCCGATTGTTGAACAGCATTTTCTGTTTTCCCAAACCTTTCTTTGGGAACATTTTATAGTTTTACTATGTATAGGTTATAAATTTTTGTTGTACTAAATTATGCACAACACTAAAAAATTTGTGTATAATGCTTAATTATTTGAAATTCAAGCTCTCTAATAATTATATTTGTTTCTGCATCTAAAATTTTTATTTCAATTATTGTCTTGTCCCATTCTTCTAAATATGAGCGCTTTACGCATTTTTGAAAACTTCTAACCCCAGAAAATTTATCTAAATACAGAAGTTTTTCAGAAGATAGATTATAGATACTGTCATCAATTTGCCATTGACCGAATTGAATATTTATATTTCTATCAATTTTATTTTGTGTATCAAAATTTAAAAATATTTCTTCAGTCGCTTCGTTAAAGTAAATACAGGTTATTTTTAGATAAAAATCGCTATCACTTATCAGCAACAGTTGTATACCATCGTGGTCCTTTTCTTCACCAACAAATTCCTGCCACTGTTCTTTAGTCCACGATTCCATTTTAGTTGTATCATATGTTCTCATTGGTAAAACGACGTTAATAATTTCTCTTGACATTCCCAAGCACAACCTCCCTAATATTTGGTATTTAAATTGTATCATACTCGAAGATATAGGTCCCAGGGGTTGTTTAGTTAACTTTCATAAAAGAATGTTATTCAACAATATAGCCCTTTAATAAAAAATACGCATCTCTTTATTTAAGAAATGCGCCCGATTGTGGGAGATCATAAGCATATTTCTTGTTTAACTATAGCCCTCTGTTACTTCAATAAGTACATACTTTTTTCAATAAAGGTAATAATACAATTAATTATGTAATGATCTTAAAGAGGTGTATTTAGGAAAATGAAAAAGATATTACTCGTTTTTATACTCTCCCTTGCTCTAATTACATCTTTTCAAACAAGAACCGTTTCATTTTCTGAACCCACGCAAGACTCTAAAGAACTTAGATTACAGGATATGCTCATGCTAATGCTTACTCCTTATATTGAAAAAGATTTGAATAGCTATTATTATCCGAAGATTTTAAGGGATTTTTCACCTCATGTTACTCCATGGAAAATTGAAGTTATTGAAACTAAAAGAGTAAATGGATTCCGTGGATTTTTATTACAAATTACATTTGAAATTGAACCTACAGGCAGTCAGTATAATCCTGTAGGGAAGGATCGAATGACCTATGAAATATCTTATGGGCCTGATGTTAAATTGATAAATCACACTCACCTAGAGACGTATAAATATCCACCAGAATAATTCGTGGTTTTGGAATATAGTTTGATTAGAAAAAACTCACAACTTCTTGTTTAATTATTAAATCGTAATGATAAAAAAGTTCCGAAAAACACTTTGCGAGCTTGCACTAACTAAAATCCTGTTATATTTTTTTGAATACCCTGTGATCATTTACTTTAAACAGCTTCAGATCTATTACCCTCTTCATCCTATGAATTAGTCATTTACTTTTTCCTTACAAAAGAAAAAACACCCTATGTAAGCGAGCAGACTAGTCCAATTTTGAAATGGATAGTTTGAACATTTACATAGAGTGTTTTAAGTACCTCTATATAGATGGTTGAGGTTTTGAAAGATATTTAATGATGTTTTTTATGTTTAGACAGCTTTTCATGCTTATGCTTGTAACGCCTCAATTGTTTGAGCTACTTGCTCTTCTGTTAAATTGTGACGTACGATGTAGCGGTTGCGCGCATGCTTTGTACATTCGATTGTACAGCCACCTAAATGCTTTGCTTCATTTTCTTCAGATGCGATGATTTGCTTGTTACATTCAGGGTTTGCACAGTTAATGTAACGTTCACAAAGTTCACCGTTATAGTGATCACGACCGATAATCACATGCTCTACTTGATTGATGGGCACCGTTAAACGCTCATCAAATACGTACATTTGACCGTCCCATAATTGGCCTTTCACAACAGGGTCTTTTCCGTATGTTGCAACACCGCCATGTAATTGACCGACATCGCCAAAGCCTTCACGTTTCATCCAGCCCGAAAACTTTTCACAACGAATCCCACCCGTGCAATATGTTAAAACATTTTTACCTTCGAATAGCTCGCGGTTTGCACGTACCCATTCCGGTGTATCACGGAAGTTTTGTACATCTGGTCGAATCGCGCCACGAAAATGGCCGACATCGTATTCATATGTGTTACGCACATCTAATACTATTGTATTTTCATCTTGCATTTCAGTAAGGAATTGTTCTGGTGACAGGTAGCGACCTGTTAATTCATGTGGGTTTACGTCTTCTTCTAAGCCTAAGTTTACTAACTCAGGTCGCGGGCGTACGTGCATTTTTTTGAATGCATGCCCATCTACCGCATCAATTTTGAAAACTATGCCTTCAAATAATGAGTCTGCTTGCATGTTTGCCATGTATTGTTCTGTTTGCTCAATCGTACCTGAAACAGTACCGTTAATGCCCTCATTGGCTACTAAAATACGACCTTTTAAACCGATTTCTTTACACATTGCTAAGTGCGTTGCTGAAAACGCAGCTGGATCTTCAATCTTCGTGTAATGGTAATATAATAAAACTTGATAATTCATTGTTTTCCACCTATCATTTCAATATTTGCAGGATATTCCTGATAGTGTCTATTACGACCTATTAAACATAAAGGATAATCATTTAATATGCTATCGGTAATTAGACTGAAATGGGTATAAATATAGTTTTTAAAGAATTTGTGAAGTGGTCAGGGGACCTTTTTTATAATGAAGTGTTATTCCACAATCTGGCCCTTTTCATGAATAAAGACGCTTTCCTTATTACGGAAAAGCGCCGGTTACTTTAAGTACATTTCTTCACAAACTTTTCGTTTTAACAATCAGATAATGCTTGGAATTTCTTAACCATACTTTTTTTAGATAATAGCGAAATACACTCAGAATGTAGAGTACACTATCCATCATAATAGTTAGTTGGGAATAAAGGCTGGAATTTAGCTGAATAAACAAAATAACCGAGTTGGCTAATATATCACGCCCATTTGTTGAATAAGTCTATAAACTAAGCTGTGATTTAATAAACAAGAAAAAACGAATTTTAAAATCAAAATACTTTCTTCGTAAATTCTTATACTAACTCTAACACAATGTTTGGAGTATATGTGTGAACACATTGGCGCTGATGTGTTTAACTATATTAGCTAAGTTCCTATTTAGTTGAAGAAGAAGGTGTTATGACGTAATCAAAAGCGTTCCATCGTTAAATCAGTATTTACCGAAACCGCAGCTTTATTACCTTTAGCAGCTGAAATCATTAAAGAGGATGGTTTAGATCTTTCGATTTCCCCTGCAATATATACATTTTTTTGGGTTGTTCTACCAACACCATCTGTTATAACTTTTCCATTTTCATGAATTTCACAGCCAAGCTTCTCAGCAAATTGATTTGGGCGATAATAAGATGGGGCAACAAATCCACCCGATCTTATAATTGTTGCTCCTGTTTCAAACACTACTTTTTGTAAGTAGCCATCATTACCTATTAAGTCTTTTATCCTTTCCGATATAATTTTGATATTGTGTTTTTGTAACTCCATTTTACCTTCTTTAGATAATTGAACTCCATTCGTTAAAACAACCAAATCCTGCGACCAATTATAAATTAACTTAGTCAAATGCAGTACATGCTCTTCTTTTTCTGCAATAACCACTAATGGTTTATCTTTTTGCTCCCAGCCATCACAATACGGACAACTAAATAGACTTTTCCCATAAAACTTTCTTATACTTGCTATAGTAAATATTTCTTGAATACCGGTGGCAAGTATTATTTTTTCTGAAACAAATTCCTGACTAGTAGATGTTTTGACAGTAAATCGCTCTTTACCTATATCCTTTATGATTTCAGTAACTGTTGCAGTAAAATATGATACGGACGGGTAATTCTCCAACTCTTTTAATGCTATTTCTTTAAACGCTTGTGGTTTTATCCCATCTCGAGTAATAAATCCATGTGACGCTTGTGTCACTCTATTCCTATTCGTTCCATCGTCAAATAATGCAATGTTTCTCCTAGCCCTTCCTAAAGTTAAGCTAGCACTTAACCCAGAAGGACCTCCACCTATAATGATACAATCAAGGACATTCATTTTTTTACCTCCGTATTGATTTTGTTTTATTTTGAATTGATATTTGCAAAAGAGAACTACATTATTTCCCACATCATGGATTTCCATTCTTTACACACTAATATTAAATATGAAAAGAAGTGACGGTGTGTTTAGCGACAACAGGGGACATTGCTTTTATTTTTATTTCTAAATCTGAACATCAATAGTATAGTGAGACTACCAAAAAATCATTCATGAATAATAAGTTGTCAAATCAAAAAGGATCAATTTATCGTTATTGATAAAATGACCCTATTTCATATCGAATTATTCAGTTTAATTCCAACTAAGCAACCTCTTCACAATGCGCGGAGTGTATGTGGCAACACATGGGTGCTAGTGGGTTATATAGGCTTAGTTCCTATTTTAGTGGGATCGAGTCTATTTTTCTTATACATATTCAACTTTAGTTTCCTCAACTGAAATACTCTATAGTTAAAGAAGGAATCAGACGCTTATTCCACAATCTGGTCCTATTACTGAAAAAGGCACAATTCCAATTCAAGAATTGCGCCCTTTAATGGAGTAATGTAGGTTCATAGGTTCATCTATTAGCTCAGCTAGTAAAAGAAAAGATGTTTTTCAGGTATTAAAAAATTTACGATAAAATAAATCTCAAGCTATACTGGATTAAATAAAAACAAAAAGGCTGTTCAATCGGAGAACGTTTTGAATAGCATTCTTCTTATTCCCTAAGCCATTTCAGTTTTACATCATCCTCTAAACAACCGAGCTGATCGAAATGGCTTGCTATAATGCCAAAATACATATTTTCATCTGTGCTTACATCGACTTTACGTAGCGCATCATTAACGATATATGCAGCATCCTCTCCTAGTGCAAAAATTGTGTTGAAGGCACGTACTCGTATATTTTGGTCTAAATCAAACATAGCAACTAACAACTCATCAGTCGGAATAGGCTCACTAAAATGAGCATATGGATCTTCATAAGTAGCACAATAAATTCGCTCTCTTGCCTCCTCAAAGGTATCACCTAGTAATACCCCTCCAGCAAAAATCCCATTATCCGTTTGCGAAAGAGTAGCCAAATCAATCTCTACAAAGTGCATATCTTTTACAATATAGTATTTGTCATCTAGGTTTAGCGCATTAACATAATCATCCCACGTAGCGACTTCTCCCGGTTCAATATAAACTGCAGGACGATACAAGTATTTTGCTGTCACATCTTTGAAGAAAATCGTCCATTCAGCATAAAGGCTACCAAAACTAGATAAAACTCGTAATGCAAATCTACCTTCGATCTTTATTAGTTCGTCATACACGTAATAGCCTTCAAGATTACCTTCTGTTTGTGCATCATGAAAAACTAACTGCACAATTGACTCGACTGTAAACCCGTTACTCATATCTAATAGAAGCGTAAAATTATTGCCTTGTTGCTCAGCATTTAAAATTTTACCATCATGAAATGATTGTGAAAAAACGGTTTGTGCAAACGGATTAAGGCGTTCAACAATTGCTTCACGCTTTTCATAAATAGCATTACTCTTAGTTGTGAACTGCTCAATTGTCACATTGCACCATTCTTCAAACTCTTCCATTAAAGTATCATTTCGAAATAAAGTTCGTTCAATAATTCCCGACTGAAACTTTTGGGGTAAGACATCTATATACTCGGCTAAATGCTCATATAAATGATCTTCAAATTCAGCATCGAACTCTTCCTCAAATGGATATGTATGTGCTGCGTTGAATACTTCCTGTCGTTCACGTGTTAAGAAAAACATCATTCCACCCCTTTTTTGTTGTATAGCGAAAAATAATGAATAAATATTATAATAGATACTTCCGTTTATTCTTCTAGACTCTAAGGGACTTGAACTTCAGAATACCTTTAAGTAGTTGATTACTTTATACTTAATTGATGGCGTTGCAAAACTAAAAGGATAGTACCGATTTTCTCCATTTCGCAAACCTCATCCCTTTATTCTAAATATATCATTTTTTTAATTGCTATTTCTTATTGAACTAAACGATCTAAATAATTTCATAATATGGCTTTTTAATGAAAATAAGCGCTGATCCTTATTACAGTATCGCGCCCGATTGTTGAATATACCTATACTCTTCTTTTATTCTTATACATCAGGATTTCACTAGAGGCTTTCCACTCCAATTCATTTAACAGATTCAATGCTTTTTGAGTTGAGTCAATCAATGAGAAATCTTCTTTTGTTTTTCTTAATTTCAATGCTTCTAAAAAACATTCTTCGGCTTCATTTTGCCTCGCTAATTTCATAAGGTATTTATCTTTGTGTTGCTAGCCATACATGTATATTTCTCCTTCTATTTATCAGAAACCTTTTTCGATTTCCAATCTAACCTTTTCAAATAGAAAAAGCATAATTCTTGCTGCAGAATTGCGCACGATTGTTAGGTTACTTCATAATAAAATTTACAATAATTCAAGTACGATTCCCACATAACAATCAAATCAATATATAAAACAATAATAATATAATAAAAAACAAAATAAATTTATTGATAATCGATAAATATTGTATTAAAATCAAATAATCATTAAATCAGTGAGGTGCTTTAAATGAATGGTAAACTAGGTTCAACTTTTTTCTTAAAGGTTGTTGCTTTTCTTACTGGAATTGCGGTACTTGCCGTGTGTATATTTTTGTTGCCTGAAGCAGCCAGAAGAGATGCTATAGTCCGTCCAGGAGATTACTCGATATATCCGTTGTTAATATGTGCGTATGGAGTATGCATTACGTTTTCCGTAGCTTTGTATCAAGCATATAAACTATTGAGTTATATTGATAGTAACAACGCTTTTTCCGAGTTATCCCTTAAATCCTTGAAGGTTATAAAAAAATGCGCTTTTACAATTATTTTTTTAATTTTATTAGTGATAGTATACTTAAGGGTGTATGCCATGTTCACGGGTGATGACCCAGCAGGTCCAATAGCACTTGGACTAATAGGGATATTAGCAACAGCTATCATCGCTGCCATTATGGACGTACTTCAAAAGCCATTAAAAAATATCCTAGAAAAAAAGAAATAAAAATGTAGATGTTTATTTTGCAGGTATAATATCTCCTTTCCCTATTAAATTAAATGGCTCTTAAATGAAAAATGGGCCTATTCTTTTTCAAGAATTGCGCCCTTTTGTTTAACAACTATAATTGTTTTATTTCTTCATTAACTGCCCAGCTTTGATGTTCGTGGAATAAGTTTTTTATTGCCTGGATTGGTTCAATCCATTTAAGGAAATGTTCTTTTTCCGTTGGTTTATTTATTTGCATACCCATATCGCATAAATAAAAATAACCTTCGCTAAGGTAATATTTATTTTCATTTGTGGAATAAAAATATCTTCTGGCATACCCTACAAAATTACCTATTTCAATATCCATCCCCATTTCTTCAAGGGCTTCTCTTTTTAAACATTCTTCATGAGTCTCATTATTTTCAATTCCGCCCCCTGGAAGAAAATACTTTCCATCAGTTGTTTGAATAATCCCTATATTTTCTTTATGACTATCGAACATTAAACAATAAACAGCAGGTCTCCTTATGTATTCTATATCTTCTTTCTTTTTACCGAATGTGATAATATCCATAATTTAATCTCCCCCCGTCCATTTTTCAATTTTAACATAAATATCCAATATTCAAATATGAGTTATTCAACAATGTGGCCCGATTGTTGAGTAACATGACTGGCGTTTTTAAAAAACTTTATTATCTCAGTTCATCTCTCCCATGATTTTTCATAAATAATTGTAAAGTATGTTGACCTATAAACATAAGAAACTTATTCATCTTAAGTTGAATGAAATATGAAAAACAGGACATATTTCCCTGTATATCTAAATGTTACATATATTTTTAGTAAATTTACCCATAATTATTGCAGGTATTTTACACAGATAAAATTAAGGTTTCAAAATCACTGTGAAGGAATAATCAGTAATATTAATGAAAAATCATGCTTATATTTTTCATGCTATTCTTACTCTTGTCAAAGGCAAAAGCTATTTGAAAGGAGTAAGTTTAATTGAAAAAGAAATGGTTACTACCAATTTTTGCATCTTTTGCACTCTTCACAGGAATGGGTATAAATGACGCAGAAGCAGCGACAATAACAGATTTATCAAATACAGCAAAAACATACATTGGAGCCCCATATAAATATGGAGGAACAGATATTAAGACAGGTGTGGATTGCTCAGCATATACACAATTGGTTTTTTCTAAGTTAGGAATTACATTAGAACGTACATCAAAAGCTCAGTATCAACAAGGTTCTTCTATATCAAAAGACAATTTAAAGACAGGTGATCTTGTATTTTTTAATACGTCAGGAGACGGTGTTTCACATGTTGGGATATACATAGGTGATAGCAATTTTATTTCTGCAACTACAAGTTCTGGGGTTAAAATAGATAAAATTAATGACCCTTATTACTGGGGATCTCGTTACATGGGGGCAAAACGTATTGCAAGCTTCTCTGAAAATGACAATGGCGAAGTAAAAAACGCAGAAATAGACTTTAGTATTTATGCGTCACGCGGAGAGGTTGCTCTTCGATTAGCTGAAATATTACATTTAGATACAAGTGATACAAATTCAAGTTTCCCTGATGTTAAACCATCATCTAAATATGCAGGTGCTGCTGTGGCATTAAAGAAAATTGGTGTCTTTACTGGTGATGAAAATGGAAAATTTAATCCAAGCTCATCTATTACACGAGGTCAACTATCTAAGGTTTTAGTGGAAGCATTTAAACTAAAACAACAAGGAAACGCACAGGGGTTCGCAGACGTTCTAAGTACACATTGGGCCTCTAATTATGTAGATATTCTTTCTTCCAATAAAATTACGATAGGTAAGGGAGACGGAACATATGGGGTAAACGATAATGTAACATTGGTTCAATTAGATACTTTTATCCAACGATTAACCAAATAATTTATAAAATGGCGACTCATGTATGATTGAGACGCCATTTCCTGTAGTATTGTTCTAACTAATTTGTATTTAACTTTAAGCTTGTTAATCCAATACAATATAACATGATTGCTTGTTGCACATAAATCAAGTTCTTTTTAAATTGATATCCAACAAAATAATCTGATGAAATAGCGTCCTCACTAACCTCTTCATTTCTAAAAAATGGAGGACAAGGATTTAATATTGCATGTGGTTTAGCTTCTTTCAGTCTATCTAAAGTAATTTGATATTTATTTATATAGTTATTTGTCCTTAAATCTTCTGGTAATGAATCCGTCAATATTACATCACTTGATACTAATACATTGTCTAGCTCTGTATAAAATATATAATTAGAGGTGTCCTTACCTATTTCGTATCCAGGTTTACAAACATGGTTGAATTTTAGATTCATTACTTTTGCAATATTCATCCACGATTTTGCTATATTACTTGCAGGTCCAATGAATGTATATACTAAATCTTTGGGATTTAACTTTAACTTACTTATAGAATAAAAATCAGCTAATATTTCGCAAGGATGATTTTGAGCTGTCATAGCATTTATGATGGGTATAGATGTATATGTCGATAATTCGTAGATTTTAGAGAAATCTGTATGTCTTACAATAACACCGTCCACCCAGTTTTCGATATATTTAATAACATCTTCTAATGCCTCTCTTTTATCAAGACTTTCTGGCGGAAATAAAATACACTCTCCCCCTAAATCTTTTATCCCCTTCTCAAAGGTAATTCTCGTTCTTATACTCGTTTCAGGAAAAAATAACACAAAAGTTTTTCCTTTTAGAGGTTTTATTCCTTTGTGATGAATAAGCTGATCTGTTAAATGAAAAATCTCGGTTATTTGATATTCAGATAAATCATCGATACTTAATAAGTTCAAAAAATCCCTCCTTATTTCATTGTTTTAATGAATAATTATACATGAATAATGATTATTATGCAATAAAGTCATACAAGAAAAACCTCCAATAGTGAAAAAATGGAGGTTTCATTATTCAACATCTTACATATTTACGTTTGAAACCTAACCTCCCCTTATCTACCTCTTTCTGTATATTTTCATAAGCGTGTAGAATAGTGCTTTTTTTCTTGTCCCGTTTGAGTTCGACTGGACCTACTGCTTTCGCAATCTCGATCGCCAAACCATATAGTGGCACATAGGAAATTCCGACAGTATATAGAAAATTATTCATAGCTGATTTCGCTCGCCCTGGAGCAGTGTGAATCGTATTTTTCACTATTTCAAGCATGCTGGCAATTTTACTCTCTGAAAACTCAACATCTGAGCGATTTCCTAAAAGCCAACAGTAACAGCTCCAACCAGCTGACATTCTTAGCTCTTCCCCACTAGCAATCCATTGATCTGCAACCTCTTGTGCAATATCTGCTTCCGCCAATGTTACGGCTACCACATAATCCGACAGCATATAAAAATATGCCAAATCCATCCAACGATTATAATCTGTCACAGTCATTGCATTTGAATCTGCAATAATGCCTGCAAAGTACATAGCATCATAGTTGCCTGTGGCATAAAGTTCTTCTGCTAATGCTTGATTCATTTTTATTTTCTTTGCTATCGGCTTCATAGCACCTGTTGCCACGCCAAAAAGTGGCTCATGCGCACCATTGGACATGTACATTTTTTTCGTCCGTTCCTTACCGAGGGCTTCAAGCTCCTGCATAACCATTTCTACATTCATCTTTTGCACTTCCTTTTTTATGATTATCCTTAGCGCCTTATTCTTGTTTAAATGAGGGTAAGGATGAACTCTTCAACTTCTTCGCCACGTGTATTAGAAAATCCGATGTCCTCACCAGTTATCATGAATCCACATTTCTTTAGAACCTTAAGAGATCCTACATTGTCTTTCGCGGCACGAGCATAAAAAGGGCGAATTGAATTGAGGTTTAGAAAATCTTGTAAAGCATTAGTTGCTATTCCTTTTCCCCAATATTCCTTGCCAATCCAATAGCTAATTTCTGGTTTACCAAACTGCTCGAAACATAGAATATGCCCAACTACATTATTATTGACAATGATCGTTTGCTTAATAATATCCTTATCATTAAGAATTTTGTTCCAGTGTGTAGAAAAGCCAATCCAATCATTAGGGTCTTTTCTCGTAAATGCAGCCATATGGTTGGCTTCACAGTTCTGTTGGTGTTTAAAAAAAATGGAAAGATCATTCAAAATCACATTTCGAAGCATTATATTACTCATTATCCTTCCCCTTTGTCGTTTCACCCTTATTTTAACGAACGTACATTCTAATTTCAATGGATTTGTAAAATACTAATTTCATTCTCAAAACTCTTATCAATATGCCGCATAATAGCTAGATTGTTTACCTAACCTCCATTGAATAATTGCCTACATGTAATCTCGACCACAGTAGATTAAAAAATTTCTCGTAAATGGTACTGACTTAAAACTTAAACTTGCTGTTTCATCCTTTTTTTAGTTGGAACAAATAGCGTTAAAACAAATGCAATAATCGCTAAGATGGTCATAAAATAATAGGCATCACTTGAGCCTAAAATGGAAGCAAGTGTGCGAATAGCTTCAACTGTAGTATTAGGTGCTTCTGCTAGCAATGTTTTCGCATGATTTGTCGTTTGTGCTGTAAAAATGGTAATAACTACTGCAGCTCCAATTGCACCTGAAATTTGGCGCAAGGTATTATTGACTGCAGTACCATGTGTTACAAGGGTTTTCGGTAAGGCATTCAAACCAGCTGTGTTCAATGGCATTGTGATAAAGCTTAATCCAATACGTAGGAAAATAGTACGTAGCATTAAAAAGGTAAAGGAAGTTGTTTCCGTTAAATCTGTAACTACCCACATGGAAGGAATAATAAAAATCAAACCAATCATAAATAGCGGCTTTGCACCAAAACGGTCATACATTTTTCCTGTAACAGGTGACATAAAGGCGTTTACAAGAGCACCAGGTAATAATAATAAACCAGCGTCTAATGCAGTGAATCCTCTTCCGTTTTGTAAATAAATTGGTAATAAAATCATATCCGCGTACATCATCATTGTGACAATCATATTGATGATAGATGTTAACGTGAATACTTTATTTTGAAAAACGGATAAGTTTAGAAGCGGATCACTGGATTTAATTTGTCGAAGGCAGAATATAGCTATCGTTAAGATTCCCACAAATATAGAAACGATGACGACTTTATCATCCCAACCATGGCTTCCTGCATTACTAAAACCATATAAAATAAGACCAAAGCCAATGGTTGATAAAATAACACTCACTACATCTAACTTAGTTTTTGCTGTTTCAGAGACATTGATTAAATATTTTAATGCCATTAAAATGATTATCACAACTAATGGAATAAGACCGATAAATAACCAACGCCATGAATAATAATCGATAATAAAACCTGCTAATGTTGGTGCAATTGCTGGTGCGAAAATCATGGCAAGACCTATTAATCCCATCATACTGCCTCTTTTTTCAGAAGGAAAAATAAACATTACTATGCTCATAAGCAAGGGCATAATAATTCCTGCACCAATCGCTTGAATCATACGACCAATTAGTAAAGTTGCAAAGTTTGGTGCTACTGCACAAAAAATAGAGCCTACTAATAAAAACAACATAGAGCTAATAAATAATTGGCGTGTAGAAAAGCGTCTCATTAAGTAGGCAGCGATTGGGACTAGCACCCCGTTTACCAACATAAAGCCAGTCGATAACCACTGAACAGTTGTAGCAGAAACAGAAAACACGACCATTAAATTACTTAAGGCAACGTTTAACAGTGTTTGATTTAATGTAGATAAAAAACACCCTAAAATTAAGACTGTTAATAATACTTTTTTATTGATTGTTTCTGACATTACATAATTCCTCTTTCTACTTGTTTTATTAACACTGTGTCAATAAAATAGATAATAACATTTTTATTTTTTGATGCCTATTTACAATTTTTCAAGAAGTGTTAATTAAACAACAGATTTTAAAAAACTATTAATGAAGTTTGTATTTAATAGATAAAGGAGAATGAAATTGACCACACATAAAAAACAAGATCCGCGAGCTATTCGCTCAAAACGGGTGTTTAAAGAAGCTGTTGTAGATATATTAATTGAAGACTCGGATATTTCAAAACTGACTGTCCAAAAGATAGCCAAACGTGCTGAGTTAAATCGAGCAACTTTTTATTTGCATTTTATGGATATAAATGATTTATTAAAACAGGTAGTTTACGATATTTTCGACGACCTGTCGTTAAAAATAGCTCCGACTTTACAAATTGATAACTTAAATAATCAAGAGCAGTTAATGACGTTTTTAGATTTTTTTTATATGCATCGAAAAATTTTAGCAGTCCTCTTTGAGCACCCTGGTTTCAAAAGGAAATTTCATAGTATGCTAACAGATTTGATTGTAATTCGACGCGAAAGGGATTTTACGGAAAAAACCTTATCAATGGATATTCTCGCATCTTCAGTATTGGGGATAATTATGTGGTGGCTCAAAGATGGGATTCATTTTAGCTCTGAATATATTGCTAATCAAATTATTGAGTTATATCGCTGATCATCCATATCTCAACAAAAAAACGTTCATCATTTTTAGATGAACGTTTTTAAGTATGTCTTATCCTATGCTAGTGTATTAGAGATTGCAAATACATTATTTTGGGGATATCCATTCATATTGAATGTCAGGTAAATTTTCTTCATTTTCATGTCCCCTACCTATGATTTTAAAACCATGTTTTTCATAAAATCGTTGTGCATTTTCATTTACTTCAAATGTGGATAAGGTTAATCTCCCGCATGAATGTGTCTTTACTTTATCTAGTAATATTTGACCGATACCGATTCCTTGATAATCTATATGAATATATAATTGGCTTATTTCCCTTTTATTATAAGCTATCATTCCAACTACTATTTCATCTATTAACGCTATATCTATTTGAAACTGTTCAGGTAATAGATGATTTAAAAAGTAAACATGATTGTCAAAGCTATGAATTTCTTTCTGTCCAATAGCCTGTTCCTTACTATCTCGCCACATAGCTACCGTTTGTTCGGCGTATTTGGATTTATAAGGAGTAATGATGATTTGGTATTGGTTCACTTCAATCTCCACCCTTTGGACTGACAATTTTTCTACTCCCCTTGAACGTCTATCCCTTGATTAGGTTTGACTCTTTTAATAAAGAATGCAAGAATAAGGGCGATCACCGTAATCAATGTTGAAATAAAGAAGGTAATATTAATACCATGTAACATAGCTTCATTCATAATTTGTTGTTGTACTTCAGCTGCAGCTTGTGTAGATGATTGGGTTGCATTGGCACTCATATTGTTCATAGCTTTAGCAGCTAATTCCTCTGCTTTTACAGTCGTTATATTGTTCATGACGGTAATCAATACCGCAGAACCTATAGCACCAGACACCTGCTGTAATGTATTGTTCATCGCTGTCCCGTGTGGATTATTATAGGCTGGTAACTGATTTAAACCATTTGTCATTACTGGCATCATAACCATTGACATCCCAAACATACGTAGAGTATAGAGCAGCACAAGCGTAGAATACGCAGTATGCAGACCGATTTTACTAAAGTAATAAGTTGTTATAATGGTAATAGTCAACCCAATTACGGCCAGGGTTCTTGCTCCGTATTTATCAAAGAGTTTCCCTGTGATTGGGGACATTATCCCCATGACAATAGCGCCTGGAAGCATTAACAGGCCAGAATCCATTGGTGAAATCCCACGAATTGTTTGTACATAAATCGGCATTAGAATCATTGCTGAGAACATCGCAACCGAAATAACGATTGAAATGGTTGTTGATAAGGCGAACATTGGATATTTGAAAATACGAAACTCAAGCATGGGCTCATCCATTCTTAGTTGACGAAGGATAAAAGAAATCAAAGCAAGTGTACCAATGATAATCGTACCGTAGACGAGAACATTATCCCATCCTTTTTCCCCTGCTGAGCTGAAGCCATAAAGCAAGCCACCAAATCCAATACTAGATAATACTAGAGACAGTACGTCCAGCTTAATAGGACGTTGTGGTGTGACATTCTTTAATTTAAAGGCTGCAAAAATTAAAGTTAAAATGGCTATTGGCAGTACCAGATCAAATAACATTCTCCAGCTATAATGCTCGATCAACCATCCAGAAAGTGTCGGTCCAATCGCTGGAGCTGTAATCATTACAAGACCAAACATCCCCATTGCTGCCCCTCGTTTTTCGACTGGAAAAGCAGTTAGCATAACATTCATTAATAACGGCATCATAATTGCAGATCCTGCAGCTTGAATCATACGAGCCCCTAATAATACGCCAAATGCAGGTGCAATACTAGCTAAAAATGTTCCCAAAGTAAACAAGGTCATGGCGATAATGAATAGCTTTTTATCAGTAAATCGTTGAATGAAGAATGCACTTGCAGGTATTAAAATCCCGTTAATTAGCATATAGCCTGTTGAAAGCCATTGTACTGCAGTGGCATTGACCTCGAATTCCTCCATAATGGCTGGAAGAGCAATATTTAATAATGTTTCATTCAAAATAGCTACAAATGCCCCGATAAATAAAATGGCAATCATGCCATATGGCGGTTTTGTCTGAACAGAAATTGTTTTCTCCGACATGTAGTATCAGTCCTACTTTCTTTCTCTTTTTCAGTTACATTCACATCTTTTTTAGATTTGATCTTCTTCGTCAATTTGATGAGTAGTTTTTTCCTCCAATTCGTTGTAGTGCCCCTTCTGATTTCATAGCAACCACCCCTTTAAAATTAAATTAAAAATTGTTGACGAAAGAATAGAAAGTATTGTATAATTAAAATAGGGATAATTCTAATTATTTATATTATACAATGTCTAGCTATATAAATTTATCATAAGACAGCCTTTATTTCAATGTGTTCTACATAAATTTTTTGCGAAAAAAGTCGGTTCCTTTACTACAGGAATTCGACTTTTTCTTATCTTTCCCTATTTTTTCGTTAATCCTTCATTAGTTAATTCATAAATGGTTGATGCTACTTCTTTTAGGTAGCGTCGATCATGTGAAACACTTATAATGGCTCCTCCATATTGTGCTAATGCCTGACACAGAACAGGTGTTGTCAAAGGACTAAAATTTCTCGTTGGTTCATCTAATATCAATATTTCGCAACCATCCATAATCATTTTTAACAATAGTAGCTTCGCTTTTTGACCCCCACTCAAATACCCAATTGTCTGCTGCATTTCATCGCTAGTAAATTTCATACTGCCTAAAAGTGTGAAAGCCTTTGTCATGGCTTCCCTTTCACCAGTAGTCTCTAGAAAACTAATCGGTGATTGAGCAGGGTCCAATAGATCCTCATAATTTTGTGGCATGTATCCTATTTTTAATGAAGAATGTTCCTTTATCTTTTCCAAAATTATTTTTAATAATGTTGATTTTCCTACTCCATTTTCCCCAATAATCGCCACTTTTTCTGGTCCAGTAATGGATAACTTAATATTTTGGGAAAGTTGTTTATTTGCTATTTCAAGCTTTTCTAATGATAATTCTAGAACTTTTTTATGGCGATGTACATGTATAGAGGAATCAAAGCGAAATTCACTTGCCTCTTCCACGCCTGGTATCTCTAAAAAATCCTCTGTAGCTCGGTCCATACGTTTTTTTTGATTTTTTAATGACTTTATTTTCTTTTGTAATCTGGGATCTGAGCGAGACACATTCTGATGCTGATGCTCAGCCTTATTCCATACCTCATGCCACTTACTCATTTGTTTTTTATAATCAGATGCTTGCTTTCTCGCCATCTGTTCTTGCTTTTGCAAATTGTTTTCTCGATGAAAAAGGTACGTTTCATAAGACTCTCTTGTAAAGGTATATTTAGGTATTTGCTTGCGATTGGTAAGCTCAATGTGAATAATTGCGTTTGCCGTACTATTTATAAATGTTTCATCATGTGATACAAAAATAATTGGTATCGAAGTTTGTTGAATAAATTTTTCCAGCCATTCAATTGTGCCTATGTCCAAATCATTTGTCGGTTCATCTAACAAAAGAACATCAGGATTCATGGCGAGTAACTTTAAAAAACGATACTTAAATCGCTCCCCTCCCGAAAAATCACCAATCCTTTTATCTGAAACAAATGAATCAATCCTAAAATCATCCATTGCTTTTAACAATTCTTTATTCCAATTGTTCTCCGAAAATAACTCAGTGATGGTCAACTTTTTTTCATGAGCTGATAGTTCCTGTGATAGATATCCCAGTGAATAATCATTTTTAAGAATTTTTCCTTCATAAGTACAATAATCTGCTATCAATTGATCATTGTAAATGCATTTTAATAATGTACTTTTGCCATTACCCTCTTCCCCTATTATGACAATCTTGTCTCCTTTTTGGGTACTCAGCTGAAGATGATCTATTAACGTTCGATTATCTTTTATCGTTTTGATGGTAAGGTTGTGTATTTCTATCATGTAAACTCCCCTTCCTTTTTTCATGGCGTAATTGTTTAATGTTAGTTGTTCATATGCATCACCCTAAAATTTGATAAAAACAAAAAAAAGATGCCTCTGTTTATAAACAGAAGCATCTTCTCGCACAACGAAAAAGTTTTCACCCTATGTGTAAAATCATAGAGTGGTAGATTTAAAATATGATAGGTGAAAATTAGCTTCTTGTTTATTTATTATGAGATTAGCCTTTTTAATAAATAAACAATTGCTCAAATTCTTCACCCTCCGTTCGTTCAAATTTGTATTTTTAATTTAACATATAATTCTATTTATTGTCAATTGTAATAGTAAATTAGGGATTATTAATAAAAGATACATACTCAAAAGCTGTTGTTCCAAAAACACTTTTAAATTGTTTATTTAAATGAGGTAAATCAACATATCCACATTGTGCGACTGCAGCATAAATATCCCCAGTTTGCTCGATGATGGATTTTGCCCGTTCAATTTTGCAATTTAAGAAGTATTGATAAGGTGTAATACCAGTATGTTTTTTAAAAAAGCGAATGAATTGGAATGTAGTGAAATCTATTTCTTGACATATATCCTCTATTTTTAGTACATTTTCGACATGTGAATGGATGATTTCTTTAGCTTTATTAATAACAAAACTATCCTTTTTCATTGGTGAATTAAAATCTTGTTCAACTAAGCTGTCTGTTAACTGTAAAAACAACTCGTTACATAATGCAGAATTTTCTTCTGCTAAAACAGCCTTCGATAGCTTTAGTATTTGTTGCTTTAGCATATTATTATAGATAATGGGCTTCTCAAAACAGATAATATCCTTTTTTTGAATCGCCTCTAAAAATAAAGAGGGTTCTATATAGATCATTACATACTCAAGCCCTTCTCGATTAAAAGCCATCCCATCATGGACCTGCTCGGGATTAAAAAACATGACACCGTTTTGATGAGATAGCTGTAGATTCCCATCTAAATAATAATGTTGAATCCCTTTTAACGTGACACCAAAAGCATATTCTTGATGAGCATGCTTTTTATATTTAAAATCTGTAAAGTTAGCTTTTAATGCTGTAATTCCATCCATTTTTCTATATGTAAAACTTTGCATGTTTTCACCTCTCACTTCCCATTAAATCCAGATCATCACGGCTGCATAAATCAAACAAAATGCCATGAATCCATTAACGGTTTTTTTATGATCTTGTAAAAATTGTTTAAAGATTGCTCCAAACAATACCCATAATAAGAAAGCAATTAAACCAATAATGGTAATAGTTATTACACTTAAGGATAACGCTAAAAACGAATCATAATAAGGTAAGACAAAGCTTGGAATTACCGTCATTGTAAATAATACTACTTTAGGATTTAAAAACTGCAACAAAAACCCTGAAGAAAAATTTCCCGTTTTATTATTGCTGTTACTAGAAGTATCCATTTTGTATATTTGGTATGCAAGATATATCATATATGCCGTACCAACAATTTGCATAATCAGCAACACTTTTGGAATCCATGTTGAAAAAAGAGTGTTTAGAAAAGCTGATAATACAAGTAAAATAAAAAATGCAATCGTAGAACCAGAAGAAAAATGTAAGCCTCTTTTTATACCATAATGCTGTGTTGTTGATAAAATTACGATATTTGTCGGTCCTGGTGTAACCGTAATAATAAAACAGTACAATAAAAAAGATGTAATATTCACGGAGCAAACTCCCTTTCAAGTTTATCTCTATGAATTATTACATCTATTATTTAAATCCAATAGTACAAAATTGCACATATACCTTGTCCATTAAATCCTTTTCTTGATTTCCTCGATATAAAATGCATATTGATTATGTCATTTAATAGCTTCGGTAATATCCAATAAACCAACCTGTTATAAAATAATGCCTGAAAAACTCCCCTTTAGTACTTCTTTGTCTAGTTGGTTTATGCATGTAAATGCTGCAGTAATGGCTGTTCGATTTTTTCCATCCGGTTCATATTGTTCGATAATTACATCACAGCGAATTGTATCATCACTAAAAACAGGACGTAAAAACTCGAAATTCATTTTGCGGGCTAATACGTTATTGTCACCACCGACCTTTGTAGGAAGTGTTGCTGTTAAAAGCCCTTGAACCACAAATCGACCTTGTTCGTCTGGTGTGATATGATGAATCCCTTCATCTTTTGATACCTTCGTAAATAATTCAACATCTTCCACTGTAAACGTACGTTCAAACGTAATTTTTTCACCTACTTGTAATCCCATCAATATCCCCCCTGAGAGTAAAAAACTATCATAATCAGAATATTAAAACTTATTATCGTATTACTCAACTATTAAAATATTTATATTACTGAAAAAAACAGCCACCTAGCGCCGATTGAATATCGAAACTAGGTGGCTAGATGGTGTTTTTGACTAAGATTTAATAGTGTATATAAGGAGTGCCTATTTCCCTTATATACTGTTGTGGGAAACCTAAAATATAATAAGTAGTGACTGCCTTGATTTTTTTCATCAGCAGTAAAAGCTAAAAAAATGAGATTGTTAGAACAGGTAAAACATAGAGACAAAATTAACGATACTTGTTGTGAATGATAAAACCTCTTTTTCAAAAAGCAGGTTTCTTACATGTAGCTTTTTTAATAACCCCATTAACATTTGATCCACACTGAATTAGATAACTACCTCTTACCTAATGAAAAAATGGGTTTGTCCTATCACCTTCCTACAACTTACAGATTTCATTACCTGTGTGAATAATTGTGAATCAATCCACACTTCAATGATAGTAGATAGCCTTTATGGATTTTTCTGATCCATATCTTTATCATAAATAGTTTACGTATATTTTTAACCATCCACTTTGCCACTATTTTAGTCATCCACTTGTCTATAATTTACAAAAATTCATCTTCTTACTTATAAACTATTAAGTGCTTGTGCAAATCTTTTTATTCCTTCATCGATTGAATCCACATCTTCTCTAGCATACGTAAAACGGACAAAGCCATTTTGGGATCCCATGGTGGAACCAGGAACATAAATGACGCCTCGTTTAATCGATTCTTCCAGTAATTGTGTTTCACTATAATTTTTCAGCACTTTACACCAGATGTGGATACCCCCCTGGGGAATATAAAACTCCACCTGATTTTTTAAATAAGTATCGAGACTTTGAACAATTGTATCCCTTCTTTTTTCTAATTCTCTAATTAAACTTTTGATATGCAAATTAAAGTTAATTGACTCTAAAAAATCATTAGCTATCCACTGTGTAAAGCTAGAATGACCAAAGTCAATTTGTTGCTTTGCATCAGATAACCTTTCAATAACGGATGTGGGACCAACAATCCAGCCTATGCGTAATCCCGAGGCAACAATCTTAGATAAAGAGCTAATGTATAATACATTTCCGTTTTTATCTAGTGATTTCAGGGTAGGAATTTTATCCCCCGAAAATGCTGTCAGACTATAGGGATCATCTTCTACTACTGGAATACCAAGCTTTGAGGATATGTCTAAAATAGCCTCTCTTCGCTTAATATTTAACGAAGAGCCTGTTGGATTGTGAAAATCAGGATTTAAAAAAATCATCTTAATACGATGTTTTTTATATAATGTTTGTAAATCTTCTGGGGCGACACCATCCTTATCAACAGATAAATAATGAAGTTGTAAGCCTGCTGATTTAAAAATAGGCAGATTATAATTGTACGAAGGGTCTTCTATTGCGATTGCATCTCCAGGCTTTAATAAACATTGGACAATCAAATGTAATGCTTGCTGCGCCCCTGATGTAATCAGTATGGAAGAAGGATTTGTATCAATCCCTCTACTATTTTTAATATGCTTCGTAAGAGTAGTTCGGAGTATTTCACTACCCTGTGGATGATCGTATCCAAGGCTGCCGATAAAGGAGCGAGTTGCAGTTATTTCTCTTAATGAGCTTTTAGGGAAAAGATCTTCTGATAATTCTCCTGTCGCTAAATTTATTAGTTTGTGTTCTACTGCCTCTTTTCTTATTTTTTGTGTGACAGGTAGATTAGGTAAAAAGGAGCCCGCCTCAATATATCGATTCCAACTAGGAATTCTTTTCCTTGTGATTCCCCAAATATCCTTACTAATGGTCGTGCCACTTCCTCTATTCCGTTCAATAAGCCCCATTGCTTCTAATTCGTCATATGCACTAACAACTGTACTTCTATTTACGTTCAAAGTATTCGCTAAGTATCGCTCTGATGGTAAAGGTTTATCAGGCGGAAATGTCCCATCAGCAATCCCTTTTTCAATATATTCTGCAAGTTGTTTATAGATAGCCTTTTTGGCATGTCGATCTGGTTTCCAATCCATATTTTCTCACCTCAATAGTGCTTCTAATTTCTAGCTTTATCTGAAAAGCTAAAATATCAATCATAGTATAATGTCATTTATATCGAACCATCCACTATCTTATTACTTTCCCCATCCACTTTGAATTTTAATCTATAGGACCCTATGATAACACTTACTAGACGTGTATTCCTCTCCAAAATATTATTCTGAAATTACTTTTCTCGTTTGAGAACATTCTGTGTTATCTTGCAAAACGCCTTGTCTTTCAAAGTATGTGCCACTATGATAAAAATCAATTGTGAATCAAAATCCATGCAAACCCAAAGTAGCCGATAGCACTTCAAAGAATCAGTTAAAGGGGTTTGTTTATGAAAAAAAGTTGGCTCAGATTAATTGGTCTTTTCACTATTGTCACTATGTTAACCGGTTGTGACCCGTTATTAGTATTAGATCCAAAAGGTCCTCAAGCTCAAGTACAAGCCAAAGATATTATGCTATCGATAGGGATTATGTCCTTTATCGTACTAATCGTTTTTGTGATTTTAGCTTATATGTTAATGAAATATCGTGCTTCTAAGCAAAGTCCCGACTATAAGCCTCCCCACATTGAAGGGAGTACAATGGTTGAAATAATTTGTGTAGGTATACCTGTTTTAATTGTTGCGTACATGTCTATTATTTCTGTTCAAAGTAATTATAAGGTGGAATCGACGCCAGAAAAATATAAAAATGAGAAACCATTGGTCATTTATGCTTCAACCTCTAACTGGAAATGGCATTTTAGTTATCCAGAAGAAGATATTGAAACCGTAAATTATTTGTATATCCCTGCAGAGCGTCCAATTGAGTTCAAACTTTACTCGTATGGACCGATTACTAGCTTCTGGATTCCTCAACTGGGTGGTCAAAAATATGCGATGGCCGATATGGTGAATACTTTGCATTTGGCTGCGGATATGCCCGGAGAGTTTATGGGAAGAAATGCAAACTTTAATGGCAAAGGGTTCGCTGAAAATACGTTTAACGTTACAGCGGTGACTCATGATGAATTTGATGATTGGGTAAAGGAAGTAAAAGAAACAGCAGATCTATTAACGGAGGAAAAATTTAATTCGTTACTAAAACCAGGACATGTGGGACAGTCCACTTATAATGGAACACATTTAACTTTTCTACCAGCACCTGAGGGTGAAAATGGTGGACATCAGCATGGTTCTTCTCACGTAAAAGATCATGCGGCTCAATGAAACAATCTTGAAATTCTCGAAATGAACTAGTTTACGATAAGGTTTATGTTGAAAGGAGACATAGTCAGATGGATTACTTTGAACGATTTGCAATACCCCATCCAAGCCCAGCTATTTATGCCTCAATGGTCGCTATTGGTCTTACGGTGATAGCGGTGATTGTAGGATTAACCTATTTTAAAAAATGGGGCTACCTTTGGCGTGAATGGTTAACAACAGTTGATCATAAACGAATCGGTATTATGTATTTAATTTCAGCTCTTCTTATGCTTTTCCGTGGTGGAGCGGATGCTATTATGATGCGAGCACAAATGGCAGTACCTGACAATAAGTTACTAGATGCACAGCATTATAATGAAATATTTACAACACATGGAACAGTAATGATTATATTTATGGCCATGCCGTTTATTATGGCCTTTATGAACTACATTGTGCCACTTCAAATTGGCGCAAGAGATGTAGCCTTCCCACGTTTGAATGCTTTAAGCTTTTGGTTATTTTTCATGGGGGCCATGCTATTAAATATTTCCTTTGTTATTGGTGGCTCTCCTGATGCTGGCTGGACGAATTATTTCCCTCTTGCTAGTAATGAATTTAGTCAATCTGTAGGAACGAACTATTACTTGTTTGCTCTACAAATTTCAGGTCTTGGTACATTAATTACTGGTATTAACATGATTGTGACAATTCTCAAAATGCGAGCACCAGGTATGACATTAATGAAAATGCCAATGTTTACGTGGTCCTCATTCGTCGCAAATGTAATTATCGTTTTTGCCTTTCCAGTATTAACGGTAGCACTTGTCATGGGAACTTTTGACCGCCTATTTGCAACGAATTTCTTCACAACATCCAACGGCGGAATGGATATGCTGTGGGCGAATTTCTTCTGGGTATGGGGACATCCTGAGGTTTATATCCTGATTTTACCAGCCTTTGGACTATACAGTGAGATTATTTCTACATTCTCCGGACGCAATCTCTATGGCTATAAATCGATGGTCGGTTCAATGGTCATTATCTCCTTTCTATCGTTTTTAGTATGGACCCATCATTTCTTTACGATGGGACAAGGCGCTTTAACAAATAGTATTTTTTCAATAACAACGATGGCCATTGCTGTGCCGACTGGGGTCAAGATTTTTAACTGGTTATTCACCTTGTGGAAAGGAAAAATTGTCTTTACAACGCCGATGCTTTATTCCATGTTGTTTATCCCTACTTTTACAATAGGTGGCGTAACAGGCGTGATGCTTGGTATGTCAGCAGCTGACTACCAATACCATAATACAATGTTTTTAGTAGCACACTTCCATATGGTGATTATTCCAGGTGTTGTATTTGCGATGCTAGCAGGCTTACATTACTATTGGCCAAAAATGTTTGGCTTTATGTTAAATGAAAAAATCGGCAAAGTAACGGCATGGATTATTGCAATCAGTACCTTACTAGCCTTTATGCCGATGTTCTTCTCTGGCTTAGATGGACAAGCACGCCGTATGTATACTTACTCGGCCTCCACAGGTTTTGGTATGTGGAATATGATTTCTTTTGTCGGCGCTATTGGTCTTACGATTGGCTTTATCTTAATTGTATATAACGTTTATTACAGCATTCGTTATGCACCAAGAAATGTTGGCTCAGATCCATGGGACGCACGTACATTAGAATGGGCTACACCAAATCCTGTACCGTACTATAATTTTGCAAAGGTGCCGCATGTCATTTCAACTGAGGCTTTATGGGATGCAAAATATCGCCAGCATGATTTGTTCCCAGAGAAATATGAAAACATTCATATGCCAAATAACAGTGGTGTACCTTTCATTTTAGGCTGTATTTTCTTTGCATGGGGATTCTCATTTGTGTTTGGTATGTGGATTCCAACCATTGTTACAACTATCGGTATTTTTATTTGCATGGCTCACCGTTCGTTGGAAAAAGATCCAGGACATTATATTACTGTCGAAAAAGTGAAAGCAACGGAATCAAAATTGCGAGGTAGTCAATCATGAAAATCGATCAATCACTTCCTTTAGAATATAGTACACAGCAAAACCAATTGAATATATTAGGCTTTTGGGTTTTTATCGGTGCTGAAATCATGCTCTTTGGAACGCTGTTCGCAGCTTACTTTGTTTTAGTGGATCGCACTGGAACTGGTCCTACAGGAGCAGACATTTTTGAAATTACCCCTGTTTTATTTGAAACATTTATTCTCTTAACAAGTAGCTTTACCATTGGCTTAGGAATACACGCTATGCGCAAGGGCTATACGAAAGCGATGATAACGTTCTATGTTGTGACGCTCCTACTTGGTGTAGCCTTTATTGGTTTTGAAGTTTATGAGTTTATTCACTATGTACATGTTGGAGCAGGCTTACAAACGAGTGCCTTTACAGCTACCCTTTTGACAATATTAGGGACGCATGGTGCGCACGTCACATTTGGTGTGTTCTGGGGTATGTTTATTGTCTACCAACTAATTCAGCGTGGATTGACGCCTGAAACAGCCAATAAATCGTTCATCTTCTCCTTATATTGGCACTTTTTAGATGTGGTCTGGATCTTTATCTTCAGTTTCATTTACTTGAAAGGAATGGTTTGAAATGAGTGATTTATTCCCATTTAAACAAGTTATGGGATTTGCCCTGTCAATTATCCTTACCATCATTGCGGCGAGTGTGTATTTTTTTGATATATCTTCGCCCATTACCATGACAATACTTTTAGTCACAGCATTTATACAGGCTGGCTTACAGTTAGTCGTCTTTATGCATGCCAGTGAAACAAAGGATAAACCTGCGATCTATACAAATATCTACTATGCATTAATAATTGCTCTCGTAACCATTTTTGGGACATTATTATGTATGATCTGGGGCTATCTATAACAGAGAGTATGAAAAAATCGTCCTTTACTTGATGAGTAAGGACGATTTTTTTATGACAAAACTATCGGGTTGTATAGCTTAACGAGAGCATCAAATGTATTTTTTCGTTTGAACGATTGATGTATGTGTGAAGCTCTTCGCCATTAAATTTAATGACATCCCATTGATTTAATTGATGAATTTTTTCTCCTACCTTCATCTCCAATTGCCCATTTAACACAAGGACAATTTCTTCTGATCCTGCTAAGTGACATTCACTGTACTCACTATTTGGTTCGATGCAACCTCTATACCATTCCGTTCCATGTGTATTCAATAATGGCTCGACAAACCAGTTGTTATTATTTCCCTTAAATTGGTAATCTGATCCAAACCTATGCACTTCTATATTTTCTTTAAATGATAATAAAGAGACGAGTGGAATATTAAGCCCTCTGCATATTTTCCAAAGAATATTGATCGTTGGATTCGTTTCCCCTCTTTCAATTTTTCCTAACGTCAATTTACTAACACTACTTACATTTGCTAAATCATCAAGACTCATCCTTTTATTTTTTCGAATTTCTCTTAGATTAAGCCCAACTTGACTAGATAAGTCAATATTTTCCTCATTCAAAGTGTTGCACCCCTTCTGTTGACTTCATACATTAAGTATATTATAGTATACAAGTCGATAAATTATAGTTTGTTTTTTTATTTATAAAGTTAACTATAGTATATCAAACAATCATTCATATTTACAAAAAGAGGTGTTTTCAGTTATGGCGAAATCAAAAAATCTGACTATTATTTGGAGTATTTTTTCTTTGTTTATACTCTCTATGAATCTACGAGCTTCCATTACATCCATCTCGCCAGTATTGAAAAATATTCAAATGGATTTACAGATGTCTAGTGTAGTAGTAAGTTTACTAACGGCCCTACCTGTTTTTTGCATGGGGATTTTTGCTCCATTGGCTGGGAAGTTAAGTGAAAGATGGGGTATTGAGCTGACGATTGCTTTATCCGTTTTATTAATTGGTGTTTCTACGGCATTACGTTTAGTAGCGACTTTTCCTTTGCTGTTATTACTAACAGCTATTCTTAGCGGGATAGGTATCGCGATTACAGGCCCACTGATCTCTGGCTATATCAAAAAGGAATTTCCTAAATATTCATCTACCATGATTGGTGTCTACTCAGCGGGGATGGGAATTGGAGCGTCTTTAAGCGCTGGCTTAGTCGTGCCCGCCATGCATGCTTTTCATCAATCGTGGAATGCAGCTTTAGCAATATGGTCGGTATTCGCACTTATGGGAATCATTGTTTGGATTCCTATTATCAAAAAATCAAAGCAATCTCAAGTGTCAATAGAGAAATCTGTCAGTCAAAAAAGCCGATTACCTTGGGGAAATCGATATGTTTGGCTCCTTATGATATTGTTTGGTTTACAATCAGGTATTTACTACTCCCTGGCGACATGGCTCGCACCAAAAGTACAGGACTTTGGATATAGTGATGCCTACGCCGCAACAACGGTTACCATTTTTTCCGTAATGCAAATGATTTGTAGCTTTATTATTCCGATCTTAATTAATAATAGTGTGAAGAGAAAGCCTTGGATGCTCCTTTGTGCATTAAGTTCTTTTATTGGCATTCTGTTATTAATAACTGGCGGGATTTCACCCATTTTCTGTGCCACATTAATGGGCATTGGTGCTGGTGGTTTATTCCCATTGGCTATGATTTTACCTTTAGACGCAACGACAACTCCAAAAGAAGCAAGCGAATGGACAGCCATGATTCAATTTGGTGGCTATATTATTAGTGGCATTATTCCGATGCTTGTTGGTGTTATAAAGGATGTAACAAACACTTTTGACTTTGCATTTTACGCATTATTATTTATTTTAGTTGTATTAATGTTGATAACGTTTAAAGTTAGAGCAAAAAGCGATTCAAATACTTACTTCCTTCAATAGAGAAAAAAATGTCGAAGCTACCCTCTCAAAAAATAGCACGAATCATAAGAGATTTGTGCTATTTTTTCTAATTAGCAACGGGTTAAGGAGAACTAAATTATGTCTGCTATTTTAGGATATACATTTATCGATGTCTATTTGAAAATGCACAAAATAAGTTTAGATCGCCCTTCGAAAGTCAATTCTATAAACTAAGTTAGTAATGAAGGGAGCCTATAATTCCACATGAATTTTAAACAGCCTTTATCACCAGCCAAAGAGGCACCTAAAGAAAATCTTGTGAGGGTCGCATATTCGACAGATCATTTTATTCAGTCGATTAAAAATGCTACGAATAATCCAGCTGACTTGATTGTTAAGCTGCTCCCACCGAAACTTATGCTTATTTATATCGATAAATTAGTTGACAATCAGACTTTAAATAAAGATATTATCGGCAATTTACAGAATAAACCACATGAAACTCCAGATACAATTGAGGCTACCCTTTCTATTCCTGAAGTTGTTATATCTAGTCTACTAAAGGAAACAATAGAATCTATCGTTAATGGTTCTGTTGTTATTCATGTAGATGGGTTTCCGCAAGTACTGCTAGCCAATATCGCCAATAGAGAATCCAGAGCTTTAGCAGCACCTGAAAATGAATCACAAGTCATTGGTGCACAGGTTGGTTTTAATGAGAGTCTTTCCACAAATATTTCTGTTATTCGTCGCTACATAGTAAGTCCCGACCTTTGTAATGAAAAACTAAAAATTGGCACACGCACCAATACCTCTGTCTCACTCTTATATATGCATGGAATTGCCAACGATCAGATGGTCAATACTTTGCGACAACGAATCACAGATCTTAATCTCGATGAACTACTCGACAGTGCAGTGCTATCTGAAATGATTGATGATAACTCTTTATCCGTCTTCCCACAGATGCTATTAACTGAAAGACCGGATAGGTTTTGTGATGCGCTATTAGATGGCAAAGTAGGTGTTATTGTGGATGGTAGCTCGGTCTTTGGAAAATGTTCAACGAAAAAAACTCAATTGTAGTGCATCACTACAAATGAGTTTACGGCCCTGATTAATTATTCTGCTCAAGGTATTGATAAATCGCCATCATCTCTTGTTTATTCAGCTCTCGGATACGATTGAAAATAGGAATATCTGCAACAGCCTCAAGATATGAGCCTTCTGTAATAACCTCATTTACTGTACCAGTTAGCCAAGTTTGCACGTCAATACCATCGACAGTTTCCTTCCGTCCCTCTTCGTCAATACCACTTGCTTCGCAACTCACACAAGGAACTGATAATTTAAATACGCCATCATGAAGATTATCTTCTGAAATGACTTTCTTTCCTTTACAGAATGGGCATGGATGACTTGCTTTCACCTTATTAATTTGCGTAACGATTTTTTTGTAGCCAAATGCCTCATAAACATACGTGAGTTTCTTGAATTTTCCATTGGTGAAATATTTATCGATAATGGCTTCTCTAGTTTCGTTAATAGTAGCAAAATCACAGATGGTAATTAGATTTTTGTTACTGATTGCTTCAATGTTGGCTTTAATACTGTCCCAGAATGGTAGCACGTTTTGCAAGACAATTTCATAACCGACAAAGCTTGCCAGCTCTAATTCAAGCATTTTTAATGATACCTTTGTTTCCCTAGGTAGTAAGGAAACATCGGTTGTAAGCGACATATCTCCTCCAACAATCGCTTTGATTTTTTCTAGCTCTGGTAATGACCCTACTGTTTTTATGACTTCATCAATCGGTTGATGAATAATTTCACGGATATCCGTATCAACGTATCGTAATTTCTTTTGGTGGTTGAGGACAGAGCCATGACAGATTGGGCAAGGCATCATTTCTCTAGTTTCTTTCATTTGCTCTTTAATGATTGATTTAGAAATTACGATATAGCGACCAATAATAAAATTAAAGCCTTCCCATTTTTTTGAGGATTTCGTTGCTTTATCATAAAAAGACTTATCCCAATAACCATATAAAAATGTATGCTTTTCATCTTCTGTCATGTCGTTGTAGCTTTTACTGATATCTTGACCAAGTTCATTTTTTATTTCTTCAAAGAGGAACTCCAGTTTTGAATGTTGATAGTATTTTAAGACCTCCATCACATCTGGATGTAGTGATCCCTCCCAAAATGGCACGTTTTTATCTTGAATGACAAGATCAAAATCAAATTTTTCAATTTCTAAACGCCCTGAACAGCTAGGACAATGATTTTCTTGATTAAAGAAATCGAAGCTCCTTGTATCCTTATTCGTTGGATGTGCAGCGACAATATGATTGATTAGGCCGCCAATTTCATATAGAAAACTATACTGGCTATACAGATGTCTTTCAAGGTCAATAGCAATGACGGGGGCAATCTTGTTTGATTCATATTCACCGTAAATAAGACGGGCCATTGAGGATAAGCTTTTTAAGATGCCGCCCTTGTAAACATTTTCTGCATTTTTAAAATAACTTATATGATGGTTTTCTAAGTATTGAATGCCGTTTCTTGACTCAAGCGTAGACGCGATTTGTAATGGTACATTGTTCCGAGTATCGTTTTTCTGGTTAAAATAGTCTTCATGGCTAACCACCTCAAGGTGTGTCACAGGTTCCTGCTGTCTTTTACCAAAGTCAACAATAAAATCTGAACTTTCTAACATATAGGCATTGTGCTCTATCATAATGATGGAGATGGATTCTTCTTGTAGGATGTCTCTAATACTATCTATAAATTGATTTAGAATGTTTTGAGATAGCCCTTTTGAAGGCTCATCAAAGATAAAGAGTGTATGTGGGTTTCGAGAATTCGCAAACAACTCTGACACTAAATGTACACATTGGAATTCACCAGTTGATAGGGATTGTGTTTTTCTTTCCAGCGTTAAATAACCAAGTCCAAGCTTAATGAGCAAGCTTAAACGCTTATGGGCGATATCTTCATTCGGAAGCTCGTCAATAATATCCTCAATTGAACGTTGAAAAATATCCTCAATGTCCTCACTATATTTTGTCAGTTTCCTTTTAATATCGAGGAAGGTTGCAACAGTGGAGCGGCTAGTAATCGATTGGTTGCGATCTTGTCCCACCATTACTAGTTTATCCTTTGGATAGCGTTTTACAAAATCCTTTGCGATACATTCATTGACAAGCGTGGATTTCCCACAGCCAGACTCTCCTGTAAAGGTCACCAGTCGGTTTTGAGGAATTTCTATTTCATCCATTTGAATATTTCGGCAATGTAGATCACGGAATTGATAGAAGGTAGTTGGCATAGCCTGATTTCGTTCCCAAAAGATTGGCTGTGGTCGAGGGGAATCTTCGACAATTTTCCCACCATATTTTCCACTGCCTGGTCCAAAGAATATAGGCTGATCAGCCGTGTCTAACACTGTATCCGAATGATCGATAAGCCAAATTTGATTTTTAGAACCTAATTGCTGTATTTGTTCTAAAATTTTTAATAAGGTATTATGATCTAAACCAACGGAGATTTCATCGACAATAATCACTGTATTTTCGCTCGTTGCCATAAATTCTGCTAAGTAAAGTCTAGTTAATTCCCCACCTGACAATGTCCCCATAATGCGATTTAATGTTAAATAGCCAATATTCATCTGGATAATATTTTGAAGAATATGTTGTTTCTCTTCACTAATATTTAATTCCTTTGACAGAGAATAGATCGTTTCGATACTTAAATTGTGGATGTCAGATATACTATATTGGTCATTCCATAAAGTTATTTTATGTTGTTCTACCTCCTGACTATAGCGCTTGCCCCCACATTTTTTACATTCTACATTTTTGGTTGTACCTCGCCCTTTACATGCAGGGCACCAGCCCAATGCATTATTAAAGGAAAAAACCTCAGGAGATAGATGAAATTCATCAGCCAGTCGATCACGAATCTCCTTAAAAACACCCGTATGCGTGCCAATAGTAGAGCGTGGATTTGTGGAAATGGATGATTTCCCTAAAAAAAGTACTAAGGGCATGTCCTCCATTTTAATGGCACTGAAATTTGTTTCCATAATATCTGAAAATAAATATTGATATTCAGCCTTTGGTAATAAAGAAACAAGGCGTTTTTTTGATTCTTCTCCAATTGTTTGACAAAATGTAGTTTTCCCTGATCCAGACAAACCAGCAATTCCTAGTGATTGATCCTCTGGTAAGATGACATCTAAACGGTTAATATTGTTGGCAATTAGTTGATTGATTTTCATTATGTTATCCTTCCATTTACTGAATTAAGAGGGTGCGTCCAGTTCTTATCCTAGAAGAGTGCCCTTCAGAAAAAGAAAGAACACAATTCTTGCTAAGGAATTGCGCTCTCATTTGTTTCAATTTGATTTGAACTAGGCTAATACTTTTTCAAGCTGCGAACTCATATTCGTCCAAGCGTATTTAGCCCCTTCGATCGCTCCTTGACGAGCTTTTGTTTCTTCACTAAATCCACCTTGATCAAGATGTAGCTGTGTAGTACCGTCTGCTGTTTGTGTTAACGTCCAAGTAACTGTCGTAGTTTCACCAGCACTTGTCCAAGTATATGATAATTTATGAGGCTCTTCTATTTCAAGTACCTCACAATCGACAATGCCATCCCACCATTCGTTTGGCTCAGCTCGGAACTGAAATTTATGACCTACAATTGGCTGAAAATCATTGCTCCAAATCCATTTTGCAAGTGTATCCGAATCTGTAAGGGCATGCCATAACTGCTCAATCGAACTTGTAAATTTAAAATCTAATGATACATCTGGTTTCATTTTTTTTCCTCCAATATAAGATGTAATTTTGAAATTCTTTCTTTCCAAAATCTTTCGTAAAACGATATCCAATCTTGTATTTCTTTCAACGGAGCAGCATTTAGCCGATATCTGGTTTCTCTTCCCTCTTTTCGAGCAACGACAAGCCCAGCCTCTTTTAGGATGGCTAAATGTTTAGATACAGCTGTACGCCCCATTTCAAATTGAGCCGTTAATTCGTGTAGCGGTAACTCATCTGCCTTAGCTAACAAATTTAGCAATTGACGTCGTGTTGGGTCAGCAATTGCTGCATAGACATCACGCTCTTGGTTAGTGTTATTCAATACCACCACCCTTTCTAATAGGACACTAAATGGTGTCTTAATTATATGACACCTTTTAGTGTCTAGTCAATTTTATTTTGGACAAAATGATATTGATTTTATACCTTTGAAAGACTTATGTTCGAAATGCAAAAAGTACAGAGATTAAATCCTTTTTACTTTTCTTCATCCGTGTAAAGATCGTTTTTTCTATTCAGTTCCTCTCACGTAAGGCTGTAGCTAAGCTGTTTTGTCTTGATTAAGAACCTAGTTTCCCCATAATAAGGGATATTGAAAATGTTCCTTCTTTGCTTTGGATATGAGTACGCCTATCCATAGCAAATAAAACTACAACATAGGTTACATTGACCTTATAGGTAAAAATATATATACTGAAATTAACCTAATAGGTAAAATCTTTTCTCTTACTTAAGGAGTGACAGATGTTGACAAAGTTATTAGCTTTAAACCCTCAAAGGAGGGACGCTATTTTAAATGCAGCATTAAAAGAATTTTCATTAAAGGGATATGACGACGCTTCAACAAATATTATCGCAAAAGAAGCTGGAATTTCTAAAGCTCTTATGTTCCACTATGTAAGTAGCAAGCAGGAGCTTTTTCTTGTTATGTATGATTTCTTCTCTGACCTAATTAAAAATGAATTTCTTGAATTGATAAATTATGATGAAAAAGATATTTTTGACAGATTACGTCAATCGTATCATTTGCAGATTAAATTATGGGAAAGGTACCCCTGGGTTTTTGAGGTTAATAAACTTTTTCGCCCTACTAATTCCGAAGAGGTTAGTAAGATACTAGAAAACAGAATATACAAAGAACATTCAAGCTGTTATCCTAAATTATTTAATGGAATAGATGAAACTAAGTTTAGAGCAGGTTTGGATATTGAAAAGTGTAAACAATTTATCCTTTGGTCTAATATTGGATTTACTAATGAAATATTAGAGAATATTAGAAATTCAGAATCACCGGCTATAAACTTTGAACTTGTTGTTGAAAAACTTGATGGATATTTTGATGAGCTGAGAAAAGTATTCTACACGTCAAGCAATGAATAAAGTGGGAATGTGCGTTTAACATGAGAAAAACAAATGCCTATACGCATCAGTATCGTACTGGGACTTGCTCTTGTAGGACTAGGCTATTTTTAAAAATATAGGTAAAGAATTGACGGAGGTGGGATATGAGATGATTGATGCGCGTAAGCCGATAATTGTAGAGTTTCCTTTGAGAGGAGAATGGTACTCTCCTAACACTCCAGGGACAAAAATTCCGAGTCACGGTACAAATCAATTTGGATCAAGATATGCTTATGACTTTATACAAGTGGATTGGGAAAGAAAGGGCTGGCCCGCCTATCGCGTTAGTTTGGCGCAATATCTACTATTTGGGGTTCCCTTAGATGAATATTATTGTTGGGGGCAAGAAGTATATGCTCCTTGCGACGGAATCATTGTCCAAGCAGAGGATGGTTACAAAGAACGAACACGAACAAAATTGCTTTCAGATATGTCTAACGCTTATAAAAATGCTCATTATTTCGACCCGAAAAAAGACGACATACAATCAGTAGCTGGTAACTACATCATTATAGAATGTGGCGACAATGTATTTGCTGGATTAGTCCATCTACAAAAAGGTTCAATTCAGGTTTCAGTTGGTCAAAGTGTAAAAAAAGGTGAAGTTATTGGGAGAGTTGGTCATTCAGGTAACTCATTTGCTCCACATTTGCATTTTCAACTTATGGATAGTAGTGACATAGCTAATGCAAACGGATTGCCTCTTGCTTTTGAACAATACGAATTATTTAAAAATGGAACATGGGAAAAAGTAAATAATGGAATTCCAACAAATAAGGATAGAATAAGATTTAAATAATCTAATGAATGGAATCAATTTGAAACTGCATAAAGGGGTGCCGTCAGGAAAATTCCTGACGGTACTCTATCCAGCCTTTGTAGCCATATACAAGACACGTTCAAAAGCTGAAGGCAAAGGCGATAATTTAAAGGCTGATCCATAGACAGGGCATTTAAAATGAGCATTCCTTGTGCACAAAGATGAAAGCCATGATCATCAATGTTTGTATTAATCCTAGAATGGAGCTCATATTTTTCTCTTCATTGTAAATCATTTTTATGCAAGTTCCAAAGGTAAAAATGCGTATTCTTTATCACTAATAATCGGACATTTCCGAACAGCAATTGGATATTGAAAAAGAGGTCCATCAATGACGGTTGTATGGAATTCCCCACCTTCGCCGCAAGGATCAACGTTACGGGCTTCAAGTTCCTTTATATAATCAGGTGTAAGTACTCGTCCTAAATCTTCCACTTTCATGCCTAATGATAAGTTGACCGTGACAATCATCGTAACAAATCCTAAGTGAATAAATTCATCGACAACTTCTCGATGATTCATCTCCCATAATGGCATGCCAAGCTGTAATCCAATCTTTTTTGTGACCTCATCATGCCAGCAGCCATGTGCAGGCATATCTATATCACCTGTAACTAATACTTCTGCCCCTTGATTTTTAGCATTTTCTAAAAGACCTAAAAAAACACTTTCGTAATCTGCCCAACTTGCCGCAGCTGTATAGACAGGTAAACCAATCGAGTCAGCTTGTGCCCGTATAAGCTCAGGTGGCATTCCATGTGATCTAGAACGTTGCCCCTCTTCCTCCAACATAACGATAAGACCAATCGCTTGTCCCACTTGTGATGCCTTATAAATTGCTAGGACACTATCCTTACCTCCACTAAAGGAAGCTATAAATTTATGTCCTTTAGCACTATTTTTCCAATCGATTATCTCTACCATTCAATTTTTTCCCCTTTTTTTATTCAGCTATTGCAAATAGATTCTTCATTTTTTTTATATAAACAAATATGATATATAGATATTCGAGTATATTTCCATGGTTTACCTTTTTAATTATGGTTATAACCAAACTGAATTGTTTGAAGCTTTTGTTTAAAATTGTTTTCGACCTCGATGGCTTCTAATGCAGTGATATCTTTTGGTAATACCTTTAAAATCGTATATTGGAACTGCAAATGTGCATTAGCGTTTTGTTGACATAGCTGCTCAAATGCTAGATTGCCTCCATTGATTGTCGAGGCATACTCTGACCAACGACCGAGTATGCCATTTTTATTGTAGGAGGAACCAATATAAATTTTTCCGTTAGAACGGTCTGTTATGGCGTAAATGGCATTGATTGCGCTTAATGCGATATGCCAATCAGCATATGGTTGAGGATTATCAATGATTTGTTTTAGCTCTTGAAACGTTAACAATACATTTTCGTATCCTGGAAAGACAAATTGACTCGTGTTGACGAGCTGAGTAACGAATTTATCATTGGTGGCCTTTTGATACCATCTCACGGCTGCCTTGCCCCATTCAATAAATAATTTATTTTCATAGGGCTGTAATGGGTCATTTGGGATTTCGAACAAAGGATGCATAATTTCACCTTTATAAGGTTCTAGCAAAAATGGTGAGCAATCAGGGGCTACGAGTGGTGATGTCCCATGTCTTACTTCATACGATGTTAAGTATTTCGCTGTCGTACCTTCATCCGCTGAAAAGACAATGACATGATCATAGGCAGCATAAAAATCGGGCATTTGTTTTTGTGTATATTCCCGTAGAAAGCCGTCACGATACGCTTTAATAAATCGTTCATGCTTTAAAGAATGTCGAATAAGTAAAGTTCTATTGACATTATAATTACAGCGGGTTAATAAATCAGATAAATAGAGATGAACCATTTTTAATCTCCTTTTTTAGACGATACTCTTTTTTGATAAGACACATTTATCGTACTATATTTTGTGAATATTCATAACCAAAAATTAGCATTATTTGATTTGATGGAGTTGAAGTGTATTAGTGTCTGTTGGAAGGCTATCAATCCAAAGTTATGTAATAAAACACCCTCTTATTCGTTTTTCATAAGAGGGTGTTTGGGGCACAGCCTTTTAATATGCTTGGGCAAACCAAACTGTATACTTTGCCTCGTTTCCACAGCAAATACAAGAAGTCTTTGTTGTCGGCGGATTAAATGGAATATTACGAGTCGTATATTTTGTCTCTTCTTTCACTTTTTCCTCGCATGCATCATTCCCACACCATCCAGCAAGAACCCAGCCTGGAATAGTGCCGTTATCTTTGGCTGTTTTAATATGCTGTTGTAATTGTAGTAGAGTGTCAATCGTTGTATGAGCGTTTGCCTCACGGAATTGACGTGCTTTTTCGAGTAAACGGGTTTGCATTGTTGTTAGTTCTTCTTCAATGGCTGTAATGACATTAGCTAAATCGATTGTTCGTTTACCTTCTTCATCACGTGCTTTCAGTAGAGCTTGATTGTTTTCAAGGTCACGAGGTCCTAATTCAATACGAACTGGAACACCTTTTAGCTCCCATTCATTAAACTTAAAGCCTGGTGATTGGTCTGAATCATCAAGACGTACTCGGATACCTTTCGCTTTTAGTGCTGCAAACATCTTATCCAGATGCTCCAGAATTTGAGGATTCTTTTTCCATGGACCAACAGGAATCAATACTACTTGGGTTGGAGCAATTTTTGGCGGTAAAATAAGCCCTTGCTCATCACCATGCACCATAATGACAGAACCAATTAAACGAGTAGATGTACCCCAAGAAGTTGTGTGTACATATTCGTGCTGGTTTGCTCTATTTAAATACTTAATATTAAAGGCTTCAGCAAATTTTGTACCTAAATAATGGGATGTACCAGCTTGAACTGCCTTTCCATTTTTCATCATAGCTTCAATTGAATACGTATCAACAGCCCCTGCAAACCGTTCAGAAGGTGTTTTTTGTCCATCATAGACAGGAATCGCTAATACTTGCTCCACAACCTCCTTATAAATCTCTAGCATTTGCATCGTTTCCTTACGAGCATCTTCTTCATCTACGTGGGCCGTATGTCCCTCCTGCCATAGAAATTCAGATGTACGAATAAAAGGAAGTGTTTTCTTTTCCCAGCGGAAGACATTTGCCCATTGATTAATAAGGACTGGCAGGTCACGGTAGCTTTTAATCCAATTTGAGTAAAGATGGCCAATCATCGTTTCTGACGTTGGGCGAAGCGCTAAGCGTTCTTCTAATTGCTCACCAGCAGCCTCTGTCACCCAAGGAAGCTCAGGTGAGAATCCTTCAATATGATCCTTTTCTTTTTGGAAGAAGGATTCAGGAATTAACATTGGAAAATAGGCATTACGATGTCCTGTTTCTTTAAAACGGCGGTCCATTTCCTCTTGAATATGCTCCCAAATCTCATAGCCATCCGGTTTAAAGGCAATACAGCCACGAACCGGTGTATAATCCATTAGATCTGCTTTTTGGATGGTTTCGATATACCATTTTGAAAAATCTTCTAGTTGTTTTGACATGTTTATTTTCCCCCATTTTTATAAAATCAATTTCGCCTTGGCGTAATTGTTGCTGTCGCTTCGCTTTCGCACAGATAAACAATGTGTCCGGATTTTGAATTGTGCTTGTACAATTCATTCCTTTGAAAATCCGTGACATCCGCCGGAGGCTTTATCTTCATTTCACCACCTGTAGAGGAGGGAGTCTTCTGTATCTGCCGCTGTCACTACGCTTACGCGCATAAAACATCTGCCACTATGCTTTCGATACAAAAACTTTTGCTGAATGAAGATAAAAAGCACAAAGCTGTCCTCTGAACAAGGACGTCTTTGTGCTGGATAGACGTGGTACCACCTTTAATTTAGTTTTAAGTTTTAAAACTTAAAACCCTTTAACGTTTGGTAACGAAAACGATTCGGTTATGTTTGTGCATAACATCTCCGTGGTAGGTTTTCAGATAAGAAGCGGTGATATAGCTCTCAGCAGCTGCTATATTTTCTGGTTCACAATTCTTTCTTACTTGGCCACATCATCAATTGTATATTTTCAATAACTTTAGCAAAACAGTTAAAAAATATCAATCATTTTACTTAAAAATCTGATTTATTCACTGATACACTATCATTAATCAGTTTTGTGAAATCTTCTACGGATAGTGGTTTACTGAAATAATAGCCCTGTACGTATTCACAGCCATGCTCACGAAGCACTTTTAACTCAGCTTCTTCCTCTACACCCTCTGCTACTACCTCAAGGTTTAGTGCATGAGCTAAAGAAATCATCGCGGAAATCATGGCAATTCCTGATTTTTCTGGGACAATATCACGGACAAATGCACGATCTATTTTTAAAACATCTACAGGGAATTTCTTTAAGTAATTTAGCGATGAATAACCAGTTCCGAAATCATCTAATGAAATCGTTATTCCCAGGGCTCTTAATTGCTTAATTGTATCAATTAAATCCTCTGTGTAATCCAACATGCTCATTTCTGTAATTTCAATTTCTAATAAATGTGGATTTATTCCTGTTTCTGCAATAACGTCTCGAACCATTTCGACAAATCCTGTTGTACTGATATGGATAGGAGAAATATTGACAGCCACTCGTAAGTTTAAATGGTAGTTTTCGTTCCATGCACGTGCTTGCGCGGATGCTTTTCGTAATACCCAAACACCGATATCATTAATAAGTCCACATTCCTCTGCGAAAGGAATAAAGCGGTCAGGTGGCATTTGACCTAAATCAGGATCATACCAGCGTAGTAATGCCTCCATTCCTATCACTTTATCTGTTTTTAAATCAATTTTTGGTTGATAATGTAGTTCTAAAATATCCTTTTTTAATGCTTGATGTAATTTTGTTTCGAGTAATAGCCATTTATCATTTGCCTCTTCCATATTTGGACGATACAAGCGGTATTGATTGCCGCGTGTAGATTTTGCTGCATACATAGCAATATCAGCATTTTTTAATAGCTCTTCAATAGAACTTGCGTGATCTGGGAAAATACTAATGCCCATACTAATGCTTGCATAGAATTCATACGTATCGACAATAAAGCTATCATTAAATACACCCATGATTTCCTTGGCCATTTCCTCAATGCGGCTAACATCATTCAGAATCATTACAAATTCATCACTATTGTGACGGTAGAAGGAATTAGATGTATGATCAATATTTCGCAGGCGATTCGCCATCTCTACTAAAAACATATCTCCGATAATATGACCAAGTTCATCGTTAATGTTTTTAAAACGATTCACATCAATGAAAAACAACGCAAACTTTTCTTCTGTACGTCGAGATTGATGGAATTCATTTTCTAAACGTTGCTCTAATTTACGACGGTTTGGTAGACCTGTTAATTCATCGTGATAAGCAATATGTGTAATTTTTTTTATATCCTTTTGAGCAGTAATATCTACTCGTATAGCAATATATTGATATGGCTTTCCATTATCATCAAGGAACGGAATAATCGTCGTTTTTACCCAATACAAGCTACCATCCTTTGCGCGATTACATACCTCTCCATTCCACATATTCCCCTTACCGATTGTTTTCCACATTTCTCTGAAGAAAGATTTTGGATGGAAGCCCGAATTAAGCAAACGGTGATCCTGGCCTAATAATTCTTCACGCGTATATTTTGATATTTTGCAAAAATGATCATTAACAAAAGTAATTTTTCCAGTTCGGTCTGTAATCGCTACGATGATTGAACTATTCATGGCTGAAAAAATATCTTGTAATTCTTTCAAACTGTAGTTAACTTGATTGATACTACTAGGCGTGATATTCATCATTTTCATTCTCCGTTCATTAAAATAAGAAGGGTTTGGTACTTTTGCTTTATCATTGCGAGGTATAAAGTTGTGGTATAGTGCCCTTTTTTATGTAATTATATTATAGTCCTAGAAAAGCAGTTAATTCAACCCAAATATCAAAAACATTCAAATCTAGATTTGATAAATTTCAAGGAAATCGACAAAATTTAGGTGTATTAAACATACATAGTTTCTCTTATTTTAAAGATATACATTACTATAGAACTATGTGTTATGTTATCTTTAGGCTTTTTTTCTTTAGAATATATGATTTTGATGTTAATTTTACGATACTTAAATAAATTCTTCTTTTATGTTACATTCAAAAAATGCCTTACTGTCACATACAGGCAGTAAGGCATTTCATGATCTAAGAGATTTCATATTCTATTCGGCCTCCCAATGCTTTGGCTTGCTCATTGTATGCATCTAATTGCTCCTGAGATAAATTTAAAATATAATAATGAAAATTAATTGGTTCAAGACCATGTTTCTCACATACTTGTTTATAAAATTCATAGCCTTCTCGATAATCTGTCATCCTAATAACTTCCTTTCAAATATGCAGCTTGTTAAAACAACTTCATTGTTCTATAACAGAAATGTTATTTTTAAAATAATATATAACAGATGCACTCTCAAGTCAATGAATTATCTGATATTTCTTTCAACAATTTTAAAGCCCAGTCCATATGAATTAAGTATGGCTGGGCTTTTCATAAAATATTCACATCGGCTTCCGTAATAATCACATCCTTAAACGCCTAATTGCTTGGCTTGCATGTTATAAGCAGAAAGTTGCTGTTGAGATAACTGTAATACATAATAACGGAAAGAGATTGGTTCTAATCCATAACGTTCACACATTTCACAATAAAATTCATAGCCATCACGATACTTTGACATAAAAATTCCTCCTCTAATTAAAACTGTTTTATAACAGTTGATTTTATTTTTATTTAATATATAACAGTTTACTTTGCTCGTCAAGTATTTGCTTATAAAATAAATACATTTGTATGGATGACAATAAAAAACCAATATCCCCATCTACAAATGGGGATATTGGTTTTTTATTGAAATACTATTATGTCAATGAAATCAAGGTGACAAATTAAAAAGTATAGCCCTTTTTCAAAACGAGGGGTTGATC